>JAITKQ010000075.1 GCA_031278295.1 Spirochaetaceae bacterium
TTTTCTACTTCGCTACCCCGTATCAAGTTTTGAAGAATGCTTATTTCTTCATTCATCGCGCCGATGATTCCTACCATGCATCCCACTATAGCCCAAAGTCCCGTCCCTATCAATAGCCCCGCCAGCCCGCCAGCCGGTTTAAAGTCCGCTACGCGGTAGCGTCCCCAAAGCGGAGTTCGGGTTCTGCCCTCGGGTCCGAAAAAGGCGATAGGCATACGCGCCCGCCAGCGGGTTTTAAAGCCGCTACGCGGTAGCGTACCGAAGGCGGGTTTTACGTCGTGCCGTCGGGTCCGTAAAAGGCGATAAGCATACGCGGCTGTAGGCGAGGGGTGATTTGATGTTTCAGGAACCGCGAATGTACGCGCCCACCAGCCCGCCAGCCCGCCAGCGGGTCTCACATCCGCTACGCTCCCGCCAGCCCGCCAGTGGGTTTAAAGTCCGCTACGCTCCCGCCAGCCCGCCAGCGGGTCTCACATCCGCTACGCGGTAGCGTACCGAAGGCGGGTTTTACGTCGTGCCGTCGGGTCCGTAAAAAACGATAGGCATACGCGGCTGTAAGCCGGGGGTGATTTGATGTTTCGGGAACCGCGAATGTACGCGCCCGCCCCACCAGCGGGTCTCACATCCGCTACGCGCCCGCCAGCGGGTCTCACATCCGCTACGCGGTAGCGTCCCGCTGGCGGGGTTAAAGTCCGCTACGCGGTAGCGTCCCCAAAGCGGAGTTCGGGTTCTGCCCTCGGGTCCGAAAAAGGCGATAGGCATACGCGCCCGCCCGGGTTTTAAAGCCGCTACGCGGTAGCGTACCGAAGGCGGGTTTTACGTCGTGCCGTCGGGTCCGTAAAAGGCGATAGGCATACGCGGCTGTAGGCGGGGGGTGGTTTGATGTTTTTGGGCGCATTTCCGGCCCCGCCGGAAACCGGGCTTTGCGGGGTTCCGCTCCGCTACATTCCCTACGGGAACGCTTCGCGCCCCTACAATCCCTTGCGCGTTTCGTACACGACGGCTTTTTCGCCAATGATAGACCGGCAATGATAGAACGGCAACGATAGACCGGCAACGATAGACCGGTAATGATAGAACGGTAAATGTAAAATTACTGTCGGTTTTCCCGCGGTACGGGGGGAGGGGGGCCTGTGCGCGTCGAATTGTTTACGGGGCTTGCACCCGGTCCCCGCCGCGTAGCAGCGCCTCGACCTGCCGGCCCGTGATTTCAGGCGAGGCGCGCCCGCCCGTGGCGGCAAGCGCCTTGCCCACAAGGTAGGCGGTCAGCGATTTTAGCTTCTTTTGGTTATCCGCCTCCAGCGCGGCGCGGGCGCTCACGACGGTTTCCGCCTCGGCCGTCCAGACCTGCTTTACAGCTTCGGAAATCACGGCGGGATCGTTTATCTGCTCCCAGCCGCGTTCTTTTACCAGGTCCGCCGGGTCCTTATCTTCGGTAAAAACCGCTTCAAGCGCCTGTTTCGCGTTCTTGTTCGAGATTTTCCCGCCCGCGACAAGCACGGTAAGCTCCGCAAGACGGCGGGGCGTCAACTTTATCGAAGCCATACCGTCCGGATCGATCTTGTCGCGGCTTAAAATATGCTTCACGTCGGACAAAAGCCTGTTTGCTATTCGTAACGCGGCGTCTTTTTTTTCCATACCGAGCTTACAGGCAGCCTCCACAGAATTTTCGTAGTAATCGGCCAAGGCCTTTTCCTCGCAGATAATGAAAGCCTGCTCCCGGTTAAGGCCGTAATCCGCTATAACGCGCCGCGCCCGCGGCAGCGGCAGCTCCACAAGACTTAGGTCAACGGACTTCAAAAAAGCCTCGTCCGGCGTAAAGACGGGTAAATCCGGCTCCGGAAAGTAGCGGTAGTCTTTGGCGTTCTCTTTTGTACGCATAGGGGCGGTCTCGTCGCGGTTTTCGTTCCAAAGGCGGGTCTCCTGCACCACTGTTTTTCCAGCGTCCAGCATCGCGCTCTGCCGCTTTATCTCGTAGTTAAGTCCCAGTTTTATAAACCGGGACGAATTTAGGTTTTTGATTTCCACTTTTTTACCAAGCCCGGCCCCGGCAAGGTTGATGGACACGTTGGCGTCGGCGCGGAGGGAACCTTCCTCCATGTTGCCGTCGCAGACGCCGAGGTAGCGTACCGTGCGGCGCAGCTGCTGAACAAACAACTCCGCCTCCTCGCCCGATTCCATGTCGGGTTCCGTAACTATTTCCAGCAGGGACACGCCGGCGCGGTTGTAGTCAAGGAGGGATACCGCCCCCGTGTGTATCATCTTCCCTGCGTCCTCTTCAAGATGGCATTCGCGGATACGCACCCGCTTCTTAACCCCGCCGCCTTCAATTTCGACAGAGCCTTGCTGACCCAGAGGCGAGGCAAACTGTGAAATCTGGTAATTTTTGGGCATATCGGGGTAGAAATACTGTTTCCGCTCGAACCATGTTCTTTCCGGAATGCGGCAGTCCAGCGCGCGCGCGACTAGGCAGCCCATACGCATGGCCTCGATGTTGAGTGCGGGCATAACGCCGGGGTAGCCCATGCAGACGGGGCAAATATTCGTGTTGGGCTCATCGCCGAACGCCGAACGGCAGCCGCAAAAAACTTTTGTTTTCGTTAAAAGATGGATGTGGACTTCAAGCCCTATGAATGTTTGATACATGACACCCCCTGTCCCTGGCCCCAGAGGGGCTTAAATCCGGGCGGGTGCGGAAACGGGTACGCCGCCTCGTACTTTTCCGCGATGGAAAACAGCGTTTCCTCGCCGAAGGGCCGCCCCAAAAGCTGTACGCCGGTTGGCAGCCCGCCCTCCACGGACACGGGAAACGCGAGCGCGGGAAGGCCGGCAAGGTTTGCGCAACAGGTGTACAGGTCGGCGGCTTTTTGGGCAAACGGCGAGAGGGTCTTCCCTTCGCCGCGTCCGAAAGCGCGTGTCGGGAATACCGGCATCAGGATAGCCGCGCAGTGCCCGCCGCCCTCAGCGTCGGGGCCCCCGTCAAACGGTCCCAGGTGCCTTTCAAAGTCGCGCCTTATACCGGCGCGTATCCGCTGGGCGCGGAGGTAGTACCTGTCCTGAAAACCGGAGCGTAGCACGAAAGTTCCCAGCAGGATACGTAGCTTTACCTCGTCCCCGAAGCCCGCGTCGCGGGCTTTATCGACAAGTTCATCGGGATTTTCCGCCCAATCCGGCCTTTTCCCGTAGCGGATGCCGTCAAAACGCGCCAGATTCGCGCTTGCTTCCGCCGTAGCTATCGTGTAGTACGCCGGAACGCCGTACTTTAGGCTGGTAATTTCGATTTCGGCCAGCGTGTAGCCCAGTTTTTTTAGATTTTCCTTTGCTAGGGCAAAAGATTTTTCTACTTCGCTTTCCAGGACGGCGGCTTTCGCGGCTTCGGCAGGGAAATCGTCCGCTATCGCCCGCGCGATAGCGGCGGGGGACAGCACGCCGATCGTGTTGCCGGCGGGCGGGGTGTCCGCCGGCGCGTCCCTGCTCGTCTGGTCAAACGGGTCCGCGCCTTTGATGACGCGGAACACCGTGCGCGTAGTTGCCACATTGCCGGCGATCACGCCTACGGTGTCAAGGCTTGAGGCGTAGGCCACAAGCCCGTAACGGGAAACCGCGCCCCAGGTGGGCTTTAGGCCGGCAACGCCGCAAAACGAGGCGGGCTGCCGTATCGAGCCGCCCGTGTCGGAGCCCAGCGCGAACGGCACAAGCCCCGCCGCCACCGCCGCCGCCGAGCCGCCTGAGGAGCCGCCTGAAACACGGCTTATGTCCCACGGGTTGTTTGTACGTTTTATCGCGGAATTGTCTGTGGAAGAGCCCATGCCAAACTCGTCAAGGTTTGTCTTGCCGATTACAAACGCCCCCGCTTCTTCCAGCTTACCCACGGCAGTCGCCGTGTACGGCGCTTTAAGGCCCGAAAGCAGCCTGGAACCGCAGCTGAGCGAAAACCCCTTTACCGCGATGTTGTCTTTCACGGCAAAAGGCAGGCCGGACAGCGGGGCGCCGTTTTTTACCGGCGCCGCCGCCCTTTCCGGCGCGAATTCGATAAACGCGCCCGTTTTATCTTCCCATTCCTTAAAATATTGCTCGTAGCCTTCCGGCAGGGTCATAATTTCCTCGATTTTTACAAGACATTGGGGACAACGATAAAGCGGCTGTCCCGCTCGCCGGAATTATCCAGCATCAGGTCCGCCAGCTTCGCCGCCGGTGTAAGCGCCGCGTCCGCCCTGAAATGAGCCGAATCCACGCTTTCCCCGGCAAAGGAAAACCCGGAAATACCGCCGCCAAACACCTTTTCATCGTTGTCCGCCGCCTGCATCGTGGCAAAATACGAAAGCATCTCCCGGAAAGCGGGCAGGGCCGCCTCCAATTCCGCCTCGTCCACATCAAGGTGCGCCAGAGACGCGGTTATCCGTAAATCCCCGCTTATTTCCAACGGCGTCCCGGCCCCCGGCCCGCCCGCCGCCGTATTACTTTCGCCTGACTTTTCAGAATCCATGCCTAACAATGACATTTTTTCGCCGTCTTGTCTATCGCGCCTGCTGCCCGGCGGCGGTTTTACCTTACGATCAAGCGCCCCGCCTACAGCCGCGTATGCAAGTTGCCCCCTTCGGACCCGAGGGCAGAACCCGAACCCCCGCCTCCGGTACGCTACCGCGTAGCGGACTTTAAACCCACTGGTGGGCGCGAAGCGTTCGCGTAGCGAATGGAGGGGCAACCCAAGGGGCTTGCCTTGCGGAACCCCGCAAAGCCCGGTTTCCGGCACGAAGGGCCGGAAATGCGCCCAAATTACCTGAAAGATTTTTATAAACGTAAAACGGCTGTTTTGCGCCACGTTAAATCTAAGCATAGGGGGGCGCGCTGGTGGACGGCGGCCTTTGCGATTTCTCAGGTAGGGGGGGGGGGGGGGCTGCCGGCATTGCACGGACGCTTGAATTCGTAATTGCTGACCCTGAGGCGGCTGCCCGCCCTGCCGGGGCCTTGCCTTGCAAGCCATAGCGTATAAGTAATATAGTTATATTGCGGGGTCGTGCGGCAGGCATGGAGCACTGGAAACCGAGGTCATAGCTGCGGCGGCATAGGTGATTCAATGAAAAGATACAAAAACCGGATTCGTGTAATCGTAACGTACATCGTCCTCTGCTCCCTGATAGTCTCTGCCATTTACGCTGTCGCAGGCATCGTTTTGACGGCCATCGGCAGGCCGTCCCCCATAATCCTTTTTGGCCAGGAACGCGATTATGGTTTAATGCTGCTGCAATGTTTGTTGGGCCTTGTGGTGCTGTTCCTGCCCGGGCTGCTCGAAAGACGCTGCAAGGTGGTAATCGAAAATTTCGTCTACATATTTTTTGTAGTATTCCTGTACTCGGCGATTATCCTTGGCGAGGTACATGATTTTTATTACAAGGTGCCCCATTGGGATACGCTTTTACACGCCTCCAGCGGCGTCATGCTTGGGGCGATAGGCGTTTCGGCAATAGATATTCTAAACAGCAGCAAAAAGACAAGGTTGAATTTAAGCGAAGGTTTCGTGGCGCTGTTTTCGTTTTTTTTCGCTGTGGCGCTTGGCGCGATCTGGGAGATATACGAATACTCCATGGACCTGTTTTTTGGTTTTAACATGCAGCGGTACAGGATGGAGGACGGTACACAACGTTTGGGGCAGTTCGCCCTGTACGACACGATGAAGGATTTAATTGTGGACGTGCTGGGGGCGGCTGCGATCTGCATAATCGGGTACTTTATGTTAAAATACAAAAGCAAAAAAGTTTTAAAACTGGTTCCGGCGGACAGGATTCACCGGCCGCAAAATTTAAGCGCGAAGGTAAGCAAGGCGCAAAAGGCCGGCGTAAATTAGTTCACGGCGGGTTCGGGATGTCAAGGGCGGCTATACTGATAGTTGAGGATGACGAGGAGATACAGGAACTGCTTTCACTGGCTATGGGCAGGGAGGGCTGGCATCTCGTGATGGCAAAGAACGGGGAGGATGCCCTTGCGCTGCTGAAACATGAAGCGGTGGATTGCGCGGTTCTCGATATTATGCTGCCCGGCATGGACGGCCTTACCGTTTTGAAGAAGCTAAAGGCCGAGCGGTCGCTCGGCGCCATACCCGTCATCATGACAACCGCGCGTGGCGAGGATGCGGATGTTGTGGCAGCCCTTGAACTCGGGGCCGACGATTATGTGGTAAAGCCGTATAGCCCCCGCGTCCTGATCGCGCGTGTGCGGGCGGCGTTGCGGCGCAAAGAGGCCCACGCCCTGCCCCAAACTGAACGGACTTTTCTGCGGGAGGGTAGGCTTAGCCTTGACACGCTGAAGCATGAAGCGCTGCTGGACGGCGCGCCGCTCGATCTTTCGGTCAGTGAATTTTCATTGTTAAGTACGTTTCTTTCACAGCCGGGGCGGGTATTCTCGCGGAATCAGATAATTGACGAGATTCACGGCGCCGACTACCCGGTTACGGACCGTTCCGTTGACGTGCAGGTGATGTCACTTCGCAAAAAACTTGGAGGGGCGGGTGAGCTCATAGAAACGATTCGGGGCGTGGGGTACCGGCTAAAACCGGCATGAAAACCGTATTCGGCAAGAGTCTGTTGGTCCTTGCCTCGGCCGTGTTCGGGCTATTCTGTTTTTTTGCGCTGGTAATTCTTGTTTTTATGAATTCCCTTTACTACGAGACGAATACCCGGAATATGCGGGAGGCGGCGCGGCTGTTGGCCCCGTTCTTGAACGAGTCCGTCTTTGATCACACCGCCGCCAGTCGCCGCCAGTCGCCGCTACCGGCGACTGGCGGCGCTTACCGGCTTACCCTGACCGGTACGGACGGTACTGTTATCTATGACTCCGGGTTTGACGCTAAAAACATGGAAAACCACGGCGGACGCCCGGAATTTGTGGCCGCCCTTGCCGGGAACGAAGGGGTCGCGCTACGGAAATCCAGCACGGCCGGCATAGATAACCTTTACTTTGCGATTCCGGTGTATACAGGCAAGCCCCCGCGTATATCGGGAGCGTTGCGTCTTGCCCTGCCGGTTCCCAGCTTTGGGGGCCGCGTAGCGGCGGCCGTGCTTCCCAACGCCTACCTGCCGTTTCTGGCCGCCGCCGCCGCTGTAGCGGCGGTTTACGCCTTCTCGCGCTCACTGGGGCGCTCCTTCATGCGGCTGGAAAAGCTCGCAAAAACCGTATCCTCAACGCCGCATACCGAGATAGCCGCCCTGCCCTTTGTTTCGGTATCGGATACCGAGGAATTCCGTGCGCTGGAATCGGCGCTACGGAACATGGCGGCTGAACTTGCGCGGCGTATTGAGGAGGCTCAGGCCGAGGGCAGCCGTCTGGAGGGCATCCTGGACGGCATGAACGAGGCGGTATTTGCGGTGGACGGCAATCTGGTACTTCGCCTTGTAAACCCCAGCGCCCGCAGGTTGTTTTCCATAGCGGAAGGGGATGAACCGTACTTTCTGGAAGCGGTGCGCGCCACAGAGCTGGAGGATGCGGCCCGCCGCGTACTTTCAGGCGGCGGGCCGGAAGAGTCGGAACTCCATCTTTCCCTAGGCGGGACGCGGCGTTTTTTCCGTGTTTTTGCCGGACCTCTCAAACCGGCGGGCGGCGTGATCATAGTTCTTGAGGATGTTACCCGGCTGAAACGGCTGGAGCAGGTACGCAAGGATTTTGTCGCCAACGTATCCCACGAGTTGCGGACGCCGATACAGCTTATCAAGGGCTATGCGGAGACCCTGCCGGATCTTCCGCCGGATGACGGGGAAACGTTGCGCCGCGGGCTGGCCGTTATTCAAAAAAACGCGATAGCGATGGAAAACCTTACGGCGGACCTGCTGAGCCTGGCCGCGATGGAGGCGATGGAGGATTCGGATGCCCCCCGTCCGGAAATGGCGGAACAGGAGATAAGGCCGCTGCTGGACGAAGCGGCGCTGACGGCGGCCCTCCCTGCCCGTGAAAAGCGGACGACAATATCGCTTGCGTGCGCTCCGGGCCTGCGCGCGACTGTTCACGGCGCGCTTGTGGTTCAGGCCCTGGTCAACCTGCTGGACAACGCGGTGAAGTACACGCCGGACGGTTCCAGGATCGTTGTCCGTGCCTTTAAAGGGGGCGATGAGGGCGGAGAGCTTTTTCTTGAAGTGGCGGACAACGGACCGGGCATAGCGCCCGAACACCTTAACCGGATTTTTGAACGGTTCTACCGCGTCGATCGTACCCGCAGCCGGGGCGCCTCCGGTACCGGACTCGGCCTGGCCATAGTCCGCCATACCGCGCTGATGCACGGCGGAACGGCCGAAGCGGAAAGCCGGGCCGGGTCCGGCTCCGTGTTCAGGATAAGGCTGCCCGCCGGTCCGTCAGGCCGCGGGCGGGAGGGTGCTAAATAAAACGTTTGACGCTTTTTTCTTCCTGAAAACCGTTTAGCCGGGCTATCGCAAAACTTCCCAGCGCGGTTATTACTATGTCGATAAATGTTCCGATGGAAACCAAATAAAACGCTATCGGTTTTAATATAAGATAGCCGGTTTCAAAACCGTGTCCGTAGCGCATACATAGAATCGCAAGCGCCGTAAAAGCGGCGTCCGATGAATTGCGCGCAAGCAGAAACGATAAAAAGAACGTGGTTATTCCAATTTGAAGGATACCGCTGCCGGGAATACCCAGACTTGAATACGATTGAATAATAACCATAAAGGCTATGCAGGCAATCATTGCGCTACCCGACTTGCCGAATGTTGAAAAAAGCGCGAAGGTGACAGAACTCGATCGTCTGCGAATCCCCAAATTGTTTTTCAGGTGCATCATCAATACCGGGATGCTGAAATTATAATCACCCGAAAAAAAAGCTGCTATGGCCGGACCGAGGCATCCGTACAATACTTTCCACGGGGCACGGTCGATAAAAAAAAGAAGCGTCGGCAAAACGACAAACACCAGAATAGCCGCGTATATCAGCAGCATTCGGATTACCGGCCCGAATATGCCGGTACCGGCGATATCCTTGTACTGAATCGCCCAATAAGCGGTCAGCACGATTATCAATAATCCCAACAGCTCCGAAAAAAATTCCGCTATATGAAAAAGTATTCTTGATAATGAATCTATCAGTGATATTACCGGCTTTGTATAGTTTCTGTCGTAACGAAGCCCCGACGCAAGAAAAAACGCGAATATACACAGCGGGAAAACATAGACCCCGCCCTCGGAAAGAACAGAAAGCATATTTGGCGAAAATATGTCCAGTACGTTCTGTGCCGGCGAAAAAAATACATCCCCTGATTCCTGTTCTATCAGTACCGGTATCCTGCCCGGCGAAAAAAGCAAGGTTACCCCTATGCCCAGCGCGATTACAAAAAATGATATACCGGCAATCAGCAAAAGGGTGCGAATCAGCAGCGGCCAGAATTTGCCATCCTCCCGCAGCTCGTAAATACCTATCGTTAACGAAAACACTATTATGGGCAGCGCCGTGTAGCGTCCAATGCCTATCGCAAGTTTTTGCAGGAAAGCAAACGTATCAAGCACAACAGGGTGATTTTCCGGTAGCAGAAAACCAAGAAGCAAACCAAATATGGAACCGACCACTAGTTTTACCCAAACTTTCATTACACCACAATACATAATAAGGGACAGGCCAATCAAGCTCTCGCGTTGCCTCATTGAAAATGTAACCGAAGAGAGGCCGTGCCTCAAATTGAAAAAGTAAGTGCAAATCAAGGCAGCCTATCCGGTAGCGGCAGCTATCGGAGCTCAATACGGGCTTAAGTATGCAAGAAAAAATCGCTTGCCAGGCAGATTCGTTCACGCTACCGGAAAGCCGGACGGAAAGAGAAACCGGCTATCCTGAACGAATTTGTAGAGACGAGCGGGTACAAGCGGAAGTACGCCCTGCGCGTTTTTAACAGGCGGGGGACAAAAGCGGCCATACTTCACGCCAAAGACGGGACGGTCAAACTCAAGCCGGCCAAACGCAAAACCACGCGCCGCGTGGTTTTGCCTGGCGTTTTACCAGCCTGCTTTGCCCGGTAAGTAAGGGGCGAACCACCAGTCCCGCTTACGAGGCGGCAGGCGGGCTATACCGCCTCATGGCCGGCCTTTGGCATCACGGCGGACATCAGGGAAAAGCCGCTGAAGATGAATCCGGCCACCATCGACAGGGCGCTCAAAAAAGACAGGGCGGCACTGGCTCTCAAGGGAAAAAGCCTCAGCAAACCCGGCGATATACTCAAACACCACCGATACGGACGTTTTACACCTCAGCGGACAGGCCACTTCCGGTCAGTACATCCTCACGTTCACCGCCACGGATGTCGCCTCCGGCTGGTTGTGCCTGTATTCCCTCCTCAACAAGGCCCGTATCCGGGCTTTCCAGGCCCTTAAAGACATTCATAGCGGTCTCCCGTTCCCGCTTAGAGAGTTCCATCGGAAACAAGGTTTCCGCGCGATAAGGGCGGTGAATTTATCAAGCATGTCGTCTCCGGCTGGCAGCGTAACCCGTCCTGCCCGATCCCTTTCACCCGCTCCGGAGACCACAAAAAAACGGCAACTGCTTCGTCGAACAAAAAAATGGCGCCGTCGTCCGTGAGTATACCGGGTACGACCGGCTTGAAGGCCGTGAGGAGCAGGCCCTCCTGTCCGCCGTGTATACGTCCCTAGTGCCACTCCTTAATTTCTTCATGCCCACCCAAAAACTCAAAAGCAAAACGCGGGCGGGTCCCAAAGAAATCGCGGAAACTTTGTTTCCCAAAGTTTACGACGAACCCAGGAGCCCCTTCCAAAGGCTTACCGAAAATGTCGCCCTGCCGCGGAACTACAAGGATATGCCCAATGCCATGTGCTCACTTTACAACCCGGTTGAACTTCAGCACAATGTCAACAAGGCTATCCTGCGTTTACGTCAGCGGCTTGCCCGGTCAAACCGCGCCAAGACGCAGGAGCGGGAATAGCTTTCGGTAACATTTTCAAAATGAGGCGTTTCGGGTACTTGACAGAATTCCCGATATATGATAAATTACCATCTTTGGTAGAATAAAGGCGCTTGCTAAGTTTTAGCTCTAAGGCGGCCTAGGGCCCGGCAGGAATTATTTTTTATTTGCAGGGCCTTATAAGGGTTTTGGACAAAATCATGCAGTTTTTTGATACTCATGCCCACATAGGTTTAATATTTGACGACCCCATCGAACGGTTGCTGGTAACGCAGGAAGCGCGTCAGGCAGGCGTCTCAAGAATTGTTTCGATCTGTAACAATTTGCATGATTTTGCAAAGGTTTACGATAACCTAAAATCGGCGACAAACGTTTACCACGCGACGGGTGTTTCCCCGTCCGAGGTGCAGAATCCGGGCAAAGGCTGGCTGCAAACGATCGAACAAAACTTGCGCCTACCGAGGATGATAGCGGTGGGGGAGATCGGTTTGGACTACTATCATAAATTCGGTGACAGAAAATCACAGATAGAACTGTTTATAACACAGCTTGACCTTGCCTCCAAGCTGAACTACCCCGTCATCATACACAACCGTGACGCGGGCCGCGACGTACTCGATATACTCCGTGACCGTCTGCCTCCCAAAGGCGGCGTGCTGCATTGCTACTCTGAAAATGCCGAATACGCCAAAAAGGTGCTGTCCCTGGATCTCAGGCTGTACTTCTCGTTCGCCGGTAACCTGACCTACCGTAACGCCCGCAACCTGCATGAAACCGTTGCCGTGTTGCCGCTGGACCGTATCCTGATCGAATCTGAAAGCCCTTTCATGGTTCCCGCCGAACAGCGCGGTAAACGGAATATGCCTAAATTCCTGCCGACAACGGCGCGTTGCCTGGCGGAAATGCTTGATTTAAGCCTGGAAGAGACCGCCAACGCGCTATGGGAAAACTCAAACCGCTTCTTCGGCCTGCCCAACGAATAGTAGCGCCGACTCAAAGTGTTTTCGCAAAATTACCGGACTCGCGTTATTCTGTCTTGGGCTCAATACCCTGCCTACCTCCCTTATCTGGCTAGGCAGGCGGCAAAACGTCAGGCAAAACAGCTTGACGCTGTTTTGCGGCGGGCTGGCTTCATTCATTTTCGCCGGCTACGACTTTCCCGTGCTGTTCAGCCATGCCGAATTCGGACAACTTGCGGTGAAGCGTCTTTCGGCCTATACTTAGCACCTTTGCCGTCTCGCTCTTGTTGCCTTTCTGCGCCGCCAGCGTTTCGCGGATAATTATTTCCTCCGCCTTGTCAAGGGTCGTGCCGGAGGGTATGCGTATCCAGCCGTCTTCCGTGGCGCTGCGTATGGTCGGCGGCAGATCCTCTTCCATGATAAAGGGGCCCTTGCACATCACGACGGCGCTTTCGATACAGTTCCTCAGTTCGCGGACATTACCGGGCCAGTCATAGTTAAACAGGCATGAACGTGCCTTTTCATCTATCCCTTCGATCGGCTTATTGTTTTCTTCCGAAAATTTTTTTGAGAAAGCGTTTATCAACAACGGAATATCGTCCTTGCGCTCACGCAGGGGCGGTACAAAAATGGTAACGACATTGAGGCGGTAGTATAAATCTTCCCGGAAATTTCTTTTTTCAATTTCCTCTTTCAGATCCTTGTTCGTCGCCGCGACAAGCCGTATGTCAACCTCTATCGTTTCTTCACCGCCCACACGTTCAAACCGTTTTTCCTGTAGGACGCGCAGCAGCTTAATCTGTATGTTTTGATCGATTTCACCTATCTCGTCAAGAAAAAGTGTACCTCCGTTGGCAAGTTCGAATTTGCCGCGCTTCCGCGCCGTCGCACCGGTAAACGATCCCTTTTCATGCCCAAAAAGCTCGCTTTCCAGGATGCTTTCGGCGAGGGCGGCGCAATGCACCTTGATAAAAGGCCTGTCCTTGCGCGGCGACAGCCGGTGTATCGAGTCCGCTATCAATTCCTTACCGACACCCGACTCTCCCGTTATCAACACCGAAGCCTTGGTAGGCGCAACCCGTTCAACCGTATCGAATACCCGGCGTATCGGCTCGCTGGTGCCTATTATGGCGCTGTTTATGCGGCGCCGTTCCAGCTCTTCCTCCAGATGCTCCCGTTCAAGCCGCCGCGCCCTGTTACCAAGCGCGCGTTTAACAAGTATCGACAGCCGGTCAATGTCAACAGGTTTTGTAAGAAAGTCCCACGCGCCGTTACGCATCGCCTCCACGGCGTCTTTTACCGTTCCGTGCCCCGTAAGTACAATTACCGGAACGGCCAGCGATTCAGACTTGATAAGTTTAAGAAGCTCGTCGCCGTTTATCCCGGGCATTCTCAAATCAATGATGGCAAGGTCTATGTCACCTTTTTGAAAACGCTTCCATGCAGCCTCGCCATCCCCCGCGGTTACGACATCGTAACCATCCACTTCAAGTGATTCAGCAAGCCCTTCGCGTATCCCTTTTTCATCATCCGCAATCAAAATTTTGAATTTCATTTATTAAACCGCTTAACTTATTTTACCAGAAAAAAAACTTTCAGGCAACCTAAGCTGAAGGGCCCGCCCCGCCAGCGGGCCTCACATCCGCTACCCGCCCGCCAGCCCGCCAGCGGGTTTTAAGTCCGCTACGCGCCGTGCCCGCCCCACCAGTGGGTTTAAAGTCCGCTACGCGCCCGCCAGCGGGTTTTAAGTCCGCTACGCGGTAGCGTCCCCAAAGCGGGCTTCGGGTTCTGCCGTCAGGTCCGAAAAAGGCGATAGGCATACGCGGCTGTAGGCTGCGGTTGATTTGATGTTCCGGGAACCGCGAATGCGCGCGCCCGCCAGCCCACCAGTGGGTTTAAAGTCCGCTACGCGGTAGCGTCCTGAAGGCGGGTTTTACGTCGTGCCGGCGGCGGCACATTGCCGGCACACCTGACAGGCGGGAAACGGAATCGGCAATTTCTTTGGATTAGTGTTTGCGCGAAGCGTAACAAACTCTTGGCAACGCGCCGTGCCAAGCGCGCGCGCGCGCGTTGACAAGGGCCCGGCTTTTCCGTTAGCATATAAAAGCGTGGCGGCGTAGCTCAGATGGCAGAGCACACGGCTCATATCCGTTAGGTCATTGGTTCAATCCCAATCGCCGCTAATACCCCGGTTAAACCAGCTGGATTTTTCCCGGCAGCTTGTTGCGTTGGCGCGTGAAATCCTGAAAGATCGCCCTTGTTTTGTACCGCGTGTCAGGTGTGCTGCGGTCTCCCGACAGGCTGCCGGGCCCCGCCGGCCGGCGGGCTTTCATATCAAACGAGCTTTTTTGATCGCGGCCTCCGGGAATTTTTTATTTATTTCGTGGATGCATTTTTCCAGTTTCTTTTTCCGCTCATCTTCAAATTCGAAGAGTTCGCCGGCGGATGATCCGGCTGTTTCAAGATTCATCAAGCCCGCCCCGATTAAACGTATGCCAATGCCGCGTTTGCACTTGCGGTGAAACAACGCGCAGACCCGCTCAAACAGATCGCTCATTGTACCGACAGGGTGTTCCGAAGTTTCCTGCGCGCTTTCCGTCGAAAAATCTTCGTACCGTATCTTTATAAAAACCGTCCTGCTCTGCCAGTCCAAATCCAGCAGGCGGTACATCAGCGTATTGCAGATTTTCATAAGCGCCGTTTCTACCGCAAACCCGTCGTACATATCGTAATCAAATGTATGCTCCGCGCTTATTGAGCGTGAGCCGCGTATGTCGTCGAATGATGCCGCCGCCTGGCCGCGTACCGCGCGGTATAAAAAAATTCCGAACGCTTTCCCAAAAACTGAACATAGCCGCTGTTCCGAAATCTTGTAAATATCGTCACAGGTTTTGTACCCGTATTTTTTGAATTTTTCCTGAGCCTTCCTGCCCGCGCCCCATATCCTGTCCACAGGCAGGGAACGCATAAAATTCTCCTCGCCGCCTTTTTCTACAACAAAGCATCCGTCCGGTTTTGACATACCGGAGGCAATCTTTGCGACATACTTGTTCGAGGCAAGACCCACCGAAACCGTCAAGCCCGTTCTTTCCCGGACGGCGCTTTTTAACTTTCGGGCAAGCTCGGCAGGCGGGCCGAAAAGTCCTTCCGTTCCGGTAATGTCCAGGAAAGCCTCGTCTATTGAAATTTGCCTGAGATCAGGGGTGAATTCCGAAAATATACCCATAACTTCACGGGATTTTTCCTTGTACCGCTTCATGTTGCCGCGCAAAAAAACGCCTTGCGGGCAAAGTTCGCAGGCCCGCGCTATTGGCATCGCCGAATGTACGCCGTAGCTCCGCGCCTCGTAAGACGCGGTGGAAACAACGGTACGCCTGTCCCCCGGAAGCCCGCCTACAATTACAGGCTTTCCGCGGTAGTCCGCGTTGTCCAGCTGTTCAACGGAAGCGTAAAATGCGTCCAGATCCGCATGAATAAAATATCTCGTCACAAGTATCATCAAATCTTGAATCCGTGACTCTGTCAACGCGCCCTTTTCGGGTGAATTTACGGCTGTAATGCAAAATAGTAATTTTATATTTACCGGTCTATCTTTGCCGGAAAAGCCGTCGTGTACGAAACGCGCAAGGGATTGGAGGGGCGCGAAGCGTTCGCGTAGCGAATGGAGCGGAGCGGAACCCCGCAAAGCCCGGTTTCCGGCACGAAGTGCCGGAAATGCGCCCAAATTACCTGAAAAATTTTTGTAAATGCAAATCTGCTCAATGCAAAAATGACGTGCGCCGTAGAAATATTTTTTTTTTGCCGGTATAGTACGGGGTATGCGGCGTTTTGAGGTGGTATCCCCGTTTGAACCGGCGGGCGATCAGGGGCAGGCGGTTGAAACCCTGGCCAGGGGGATCGCGTCGGGGGACAGGTTTCAGACCCTGCGCGGCGTTACCGGCTCCGGCAAGACCTTCACGATGGCAAAGATAATCGAGGCCGTGCAGATGCCGACAATCGTGATCAGCCACAACAAGACGCTTGCCGCCCAGCTCTACCGTGAGTTTAAAGGGTTTTTCCCGTATAACGCGGTGGAGTACTACGTTTCGTACTACGATTACTACCAGCCTGAAGCGTATGTCGCGAGCCGCGATCTGTATATCGAAAAGGATGCTTCGATAAATAAGGAAATAGAACGCCTGCGGCTTTCCGCGACACGCAGCCTGATGGAACGGAAGGATGTGATCATCGTGGCGACCGTCTCCTGCATCTACGGTCTTGCGACTCCTGAGATTTACAAAAAGATGACGGCGACTTTTTCAAGGGGCGATACCATAGACGTTGACGTGCTGATGCGCCGCTTCGTCGAACTACAGTACGAACGGAATGATGCGGTTCTGGAACGCGGACGCTTCAGAAGGCGGGGGGATACGCTTGAAATATTTCCCGCCTATCTTGAAGATGCCTACCGTGTCGATCTGGATTGGGAAACCGTCAGCCGCATACGCCGCTTTAACCCGGTCTCGGGCGAGATTTTTGAAGAACTTGACAGCGCCATGCTGTACCCCGCCAAACAGTTTGTGATGCCGCAAATAATGATTTCCGAAGCGCTGCCGCTGATAAAATCCGAATTGGCCGCACGCTATGAAGAATTAAAAAACGAAGGCCGGAATTTGGAAGCGGAGCGGCTTAAAACCCGCGTTGAATACGATATAGAAATGCTGGGTGAGGTGGGCTACTGCCCCGGCATAGAAAATTACTCGGCGCCGCTTGCCGGCAGGAAACCAGGCGAGCGCCCTGATACCCTTATAGATTATTTTCCCGGGCGGCACCTCACGTTTATAGACGAAAGCCATGTAAGCCTGCCGCAGATCGGCGCGATGTACTCAGGCGACAGGAGCCGTAAACAGAATCTTGTCGATTACGGTTTCCGCCTGCCCTGCGCCTTGGACAACCGTCCCCTGCGTTTTGACGAATTTGAGGAACTGCTTGACAAGACAATTTATGTGTCCGCGACTCCCGGACAGACGGAAATAAAACAATCGGCCCGCGTCGTGGAACAGATGATACGCCCGACCGGCCTCCTGGACCCTGAAATTGAAATACGCCCCAGCGAAGGGCAGATGGAAAACATTTACGCGGAAATACAAAAAAATATAGAATCCGGCGGGCGCAGCCTTATCCTTACCCTGACAAAAAAAATGGCTGAAGATTTGACGGACTTTCTTTTAAACCTCGGACTTAAAGTGCGGTACATACACAGCGAGGTTGAAACGATTGAACGTGTGGAAATACTGACTCAACTGCGACAGGGTGACTTTGACGTGCTGATAGGGATAAACCTGTTACGGGAAGGGATAGACCTGCCGGAGGTTTCGTTCATAGCGATTCTTGACGCCGACAAAATAGGTTTTTTGCGCTCCGTAACAAGTTTGGTACAGATAATAGGCCGGGCGGCGCGGAACGCGGCCGGCAAGGTTGTGATGTACGCGGACAGGGTTAGCGACGCGATGCGCGAAGCGATAGGTGAAACCGAACGACGCCGTAAAATACAACTCGAATACAATACGGCGCATGGCATAAAACCGGCAACGGTAAAAAAAGCGATCGCGAAGATCCTGGAACGTCACACGGAGGAGGCACGGGGCGCGGTAGAAAAATCAACCGAGGCGCTGAAAAAATCTTACAACATCCTGGTACCATCCGAACGAAAAAAACTACTTGCCGCGCTCGGCGCCGAGATGCTTGAACACGCCAAAAAACTTGAGTTTGAACAGGCGGCGGTACTCCGTGACGAGATACAAAAAATCGAAGGCATGCAGGCCGCGCATGTAAAGTAGAGCGAATCGGAGGCTAATCGGGATTGAAAGGGCAGCCGCCCAAGCTACTTATTTGACCACGCTATCCGTTTTCTCCTCCCGGTGCTGCCGCTTTTCGTTTCCGTGTCCGACATGGTAAGCGCCATCTCCGGCTTCCCCATTAGCGCCATGTCTTAAGGCCCCCTTGTCCTTCCGCAGCCGCCGCCTAAATTACACCGAAAAAATAACCGCACACCGTTCGAATTGCAAAAGAAGAATGGAATGAGGAATTATGGCCGCTGTCAGGCAGCCTTCGGATTGTTCGGGTGAACAGGCTCAGGCGCACAGGCCTCAGCAACGTTTTTACCGTTAATGATTTAGCCCAAAATTTCCGCCAAATCCCTTTCCGGTGTGCTTATGGGCCTGATGTCAAACTCTTTAACCAGAAAATCAAGGACACCGGGGGAAACAAAGGCCGGAAGGCAGGGGCCAAGACGTATATTTTTAACCCCAGGTGAGGCAGGATAAGCAGGATAGCCACCGCCTTCGGTTCGTACCATGAAAGCACCAGCGTAAGGGGGAGATCGTTCACGCCGCATTTGAAAGCGTTCGCCAGCGCCGCCGCGACTCTAATGGCGGAATAGGCGTCGTTGCACCGCCCCATGTCCATAATGCGTGGGAGGCCGCCAATGGAACCAATATCCAGATCGTTAAACCGGTACTTGCCGCAGGCAAGGGTCAGAATCACCGTGTTTGCGGGCGTTTGTTTTACAAAGTCGGTGTAATAGTTACGTTCCGGTTTTGCGCCGTCGCAGCCGCCCACGAGGAAGAAGTGTTTTATCGCGCCGGACTTAACCGCCACAAAACAGCGTTAAGCTGTTTTGCCGGATGTTTTGCTGCTTGCCTAACCCGATAAGGAAGGGGTAGGCGGGGTATTAGACCCCACTGCGAATAAAAATAACTAAAAAAGACGCGGCCTTGACAAGTCCTGACCCTGCCATGATATGATTAACCTTGGGCAGTTTACAAGATTTGTATGTGCGGATTTCAGAAGGCCCCTTCGTCTATCGGTTAGGACATGAGATTCTCAATCTTAAAAGAGGGGTTCAATTCCCCTAGGGGCTATAGCGACATATACAAATAAAAGGGAATTGAACCGCCTTTGGCCCGTCGGCCCAAGGGAGGGAAAGCTTGCAAGTACGGCACCGACAGGGTGACAAGGGGCGACCTGAAATGAGTAGCCAGGATGTTTGCGAACGGAAGCTTCGATTCCCTGTCAGCCTGTTGTACTTGTAGGGTTTTATGACTTTTTCGTTGAAAAAGTGATAAAACCCGCGATTATCCGGCTGCCGCGAACCTTTGGTTCTAAGGGGGTTTGCACGGTAAAGAATCGCCTAAGCGGCGATTTTCCCGGGATTTTATGCGCGACGAACTGACAGGGGCCATAGGCGAACCGGCGGCGGGCGCAACTTTTTTTGAAATTCGGCATCTAAACAAGGGGTATGAATGGAAAGGTCTAACGCGGCGCAGATTATCATTGCGTTGATCCCTATAGTCGGCATAGTTATGGGTTCGGTTGTGGTATTTTTCTACCTGCTCTGGAATCATAGATACAAGATATTTTTGATCAAGACCGAACAATGGAAAAAAAGCGACTTCGATCTTTTGACCTTTAGCCTGCTTGGCGGCCTGCTGTTGGGTGCCGTAGGTTTGTGCCTGACCGTGTTTTTGGCGATTGTCGGAGGGCGCAATTACGGGCTTTTGGGCGGGATAATCCCCCTTTCAAGCGGCATTGCGCTGTTAGCTTTTTTTTCCATCAAGCGGTTTGAGAGTCGTTGAGGGGGAACGACCGGGACTTCTCGTTGGAACTTAGCGACGAAGACATCGCGGTGGATGTGGTGAACGGGAAGCGGGAACTTTTTCGTTTGCTGATAGACAGACACGAGCGCCGTGTTAGCGGCTTGGGGTACAGTTTTTTCCACAATGCCGATGAGGTAGCTGATTTTGTACAGGATGTTTTCCTGAAGGCTTTTCGGTCGCTTTCACAGTTTCAGAGACGCGCGCGTTTCTCAACATGGCTTTACCGCATTGCGTACACAAGCGCGCTGAATCAGATGAACAGGCGCAGGGAATACAAGAGCCTTTCTGAAAATGATTATGAAAGCGCACACAGGACGCCGGAGGAGGATCATATCAAGGCCTTGTTGCGCGGCGCGGTCAGGCAGGCGGTAACCGAACTGCCGGAAAAGTACCGTGTATGTGTGGATTTGTTCTTTTTTTATGATCGGTCCTACAGTGAGATTGAAATGATAACGGGCTATCCTGTCAATACGATAAAATCACACGTTTTCCGCGCAAAAAAATTGTTGCGTGAAAAGTTAAAAGGTTTTGTGGAAGGAGGTATTCCATGAAGTGTGACAAAGTTTTGGATTCTTTGTACTATCCGGACGATGATATACCGCTTATCAAGCGGCTTTTAATTACTTTCCATATTTGGCATTGTCCGGTATGCTCCGCGCACCGGCGTACACTGGAAACCGTGTCATCCCTGCTAAAAGAAGATTTCTTTCCGCCGTCCAAAAATGTTGCCGATTCGATAATGGCGCTCGTACAGGCCGCTGAACCCCTTACCGAATCATTCTACGAACACGAAGCCCTCTCGTTGCGCGCCTGGATCATTACCGGCCTTGCCCTGCTGTTCTCGCTTTCAAGCGCCTACCTGGGCATTGACTATTTGACGCCGATCGACACACGTACCGTCAATTTCATGCTTCCGGTAGGCATCACGGTTGGCGGCGCAATCACCGCCTTCTGCGCCATATTCATAGGCTGTCATATAAAAGAACTTTCAACATGGTTCGGTTTGCATCCGCATGAATAGCTTTGTCCGAAAAACGATTTATTGTGCGTACGATAGTATGGCTGTTTTATAGAGAATCAGCGTACAAGATCCCGCGATAACAAGCCGCTGTCCGCACGGGAATCATGAGGAATGAATGACGGATGAGGGTGCCACGAATTATGCGGCAAGCCGCCCCTTTCGGCCCGACGGCAGAACCCGGCCTCCGCTTTGGGGACGCTACCGCGTAGCGGACTTAAAACCCGCTGGCGGGTGCGTACATTCGCGGTTTTCAAAACATCAAACCATCCCCCGCCTACAGCCGCGAATGCCTACCGCCTTTTGCGGAGCGAAGGCACGGCGTAAAACCCGCCTTCGGGACGCTACCGCGTAGCGGATGTGAGGCCCGCTGGCGGGCGCGTAGCGGACTTTAAACCCGCTGGCGGGCGCGTAGCGGATGTGAGGCCCGCTGGCGGGCGTATGCCTATCGCTTTTTGCGGAGCGAAGGCAGAACCCGGACTCCGCTTTGGGGACGCTACCGCGTAGCGGACTTTAAACCCGCTGGCGGGCGCGTAGCGGATGTGAGGCCCGCTGGCGGGGCGGGGGCGTACATTCGCGGTTCCTGAAACATCAAACCACCCCCCGCCTACAGCCGCGAATGCCTATCGCTTTTTGCGGAGCGAAGGCACGGCGTAAAACCCGCCTTCGGGACGCTACCGCGTAGCGGATGTGAGGCCCGCTGGCGGGGCTGGCGGGCTGTCTTGACTTGGAAGCGTATTTTTTTTATTTTTATACAGTATTTGCATACACACAAGCATTTTATAGGAGGAGGAATTGAGATGAGAAAGCTAGTA
>JAITKQ010000076.1 GCA_031278295.1 Spirochaetaceae bacterium
GTTCATATTTGCTGTAATTCGAGCCGTACCCTGACAAGTTTATAAAATGCGCGTCTTTAACTCAAGTGACCAGGGCGGGCGCGGCAGGCTGCTAACGGCGGTGTTTTTGCATAAAAGTATTCAGCTTTTTTAACAGGATGAATATTAAAGGCGCGAGTACGGAGTTCATGCCAAGCTCCACCCAAAGCGTTGGCGTTTCGAACTGGTAGGCGGGGATGATGCCGGCGAACAGCAGGTTAAGCAAAAAAAGCAGTCCTGCTTTCAGCAGCGTTGCGCCCGCGCACAGGGTCGCCGGCAGCAGGATTCCGTCAAGCAAAAAACTTCCGTTCAAAAGACCTGCCGCGGCGCCAATCACGGTACGGATAAACAGGTTCAGGCCCAAGGGCGCGTTGGACAGGAAGTCCAGAAGGATGCCGGAAAAAAAACCGGAAAGCTGGCCCGCCATCATCCCGTTCAGGTAGGCGGAAAACACCAAAATATCAAGCGCGATATCCGGTTTGGCATAGAAATGCAAGGGCAGGGGGGAAAGCAGAGTCGATTGCAGGATTGCGGCGGCGGTAATTAGTACGGTTGTCCAAACTATTTTTTTTGTCATTCGGTTTTATTCTCAATAACAAAAACATACTCAAGCCGCGAAAAATCTACAGCGCTTTCGATTTCCAACTCCATAAAAGTTTCGTATTCCTGAAACAGAATCTTGCTTACCCTGCCAAGGATTATACCGGCCGGGTAGACGCCGCCCATACCGCTTGTGACTATGATATCGCCTGTATTCACGTCATCCCGCGCCTTTTTTGTAAGGGACCTCATCAGGAGCGGGAGCGCGTGGCTACTCTGTCCTTCCACAATACCCTCGTAACGTTCCCGGTCAAGGCGGCCTGCCACGAAACAGCGCTGATCGTACAGCGGCATCACAAGGCTTTCCAGATGGGCGGTTTGTATTACCTTTCCGACCAGGGCTTGCATTCCGTTCTGAAACGCGATCACCGGCATATTGTTCTCGATCCCGTGTACCGTGCCCTTGTTAATCACAAATGCCGAAAAAACGTTGTCCGGATCGCGTCCGGAAATTTCGGCCGGGATGTGCTTGAACGTGGCGTTTTTTGAAAAATTCAACTGTTCACGCAGGCGGTTATTTTCGGCGTATACCTCGGTGGTGTTCCGTTCAAGGTATTCGTAACGGGATATACGTTCCAGCAGTTCGTTATACTCACGCCTCAGCACGACCAATTCGTTTACTGCCAGCAGCGTTCTGGAGACGGCGGAAGAAACGGCGTACACCGCACCCCGTATGCCGGAAAAAAGCGATAAGCCGGTATCTTTGATATTAATTACAAAACTTCTTGTAGAAAAAAACAGCAGGCCAAAAGAAACCATTACGAGTGCGGCAAAAACATAAATATCGGTGTTTATACGCTTTTTCTGCCAGAGCTTACCCCGTGTCATTATCTGTTAATGTTGTCATAGATATTGCGGGAAATATCAAAGCCGCGTACATTGTCAAAATATTTTCCCGCGCCTAGGGCCACACATTCAAGCGGATTTTCGGCAAGGATAGCCGGAACGCCGGTCTCCCTCGAAATAAGTTTAGGCAGTCCTTTGAGCAGTGAGCCGCCCCCCGTCATAACTATGCCCTGATCGACAATATCGGCGGCAAGCTCCGGCGGCGTTTGGCCGAGTGTCCTTTTTACCTCGTCGATTATCTGGGTAAGCGGATCTTTCAGCGCGTCGCTAACCTCAACCGAATCTATTTCAAGCCGCCGGGGAAGGCCCGTAACAGCGTCGCCGCCCTTTATTTCGACCTTTTCGATGGTTTTATCCGGCAAAGCGTTGCCGATCTCAATTTTAAGCCGTTCCGCCATCTGTTCACCTATTATCAGGCCATGTTTGTTACGCACATGTTTAACGATCGCTTCATCGAATTCATCGCCGCCCAGTCGTATCGCGTTACTTACCACCATACCGCCCAAGGAAATGACGGATATTTCGGTGGTCCCGCCACCTATGTCACAGATCATGTGTCCGGCGGGCTCGAATATCGGGATATTGGCGCCAATGGCGGCGGCGCGGCTTTCTTCAATCACCATCACGTCCCTGGCGCCGCCTTTGTAGGCGCATTCCTCAACGGCCCTGCGTTCGACCTCTGTGATACAGGACGGAATTCCTATTATCATACGCGGCTTGATAAAATTAAAATGATGGGGGAGGGCTCTGGAAAGGAAGTAACGTATCATCTTTTCGGTGGATTCAAGGTCGGCTATGACCCCGTCCCTCATTGGCCGGATCGCTATTATATTTTCCGGCGTCTTCCAAAGCATACGTTTGGCTTCGTGTCCTACAGCCATAACTTTTTTTGTACCACGCTCCACGGCAACAACGGAAGGTTCGTCAACAACGATGCCTTTACCGCGTATATAAATAAGCGTATTGCAGGTACCCAAATCTATTCCGATATCCGATGATTTAAGTCCGAACATTTTCCCTCCGACGCCGCACAAGACGGCATGTCACAGATAACTTTGATACGCGGCCAAGCCGCCCCGCCGATTCCGTCCGCGCCGTCGGCAAGCGGCAACCTTGCTGTACTGTGATAAGACAGCGCCGATTCATACACATCCGCGTAAACCGGCGTTTCCTCAAGTCTAAAACGGCGATCAAGACCTAAATAAATGACAACAGCTGTCTGTTATTCTGTCTTGGGGTTTAATACCCCGCCGCTTGCCTTGTTTGCCGCGCAACGTGCGCACTCTGCGGCGGGGCGATTCATTATTTTGTCGGGAACGCCGCATTCACATGTCATGTCAATTCACATGGCAAGCCTGGATATAGCCGGGGCGTGAGCCGGATCCAGGCGCAAAACCCTGCGCCATTCGGCGCGCGCCTTCGTACTTTCACCACGTTCCGCGTACAGCACACCCAACTCGTAACGGGCGTCGGCATGATCGCCGCCTTCTTTCAAAATACTCAAATACTGCTGTTCCGCGCCTTCAACATCGCCTTTTTTCATCAAAACCCTGCCCAAAAGAAGCCTGGCCGAAGCCGTTACCGAAAAGTCTTTTGATGTTTCGGCGCATTGCGTCAGATAGGCGCACGCACTGTCATACTCGTCCAGTTCTATGTAGGATCGGGCTATCGCGAGCAGCAAAACATCGGACGGCTCGTTGCCCGCCTCCTGCCCGGTAAAGGGGACAAGCGCCTCGGAAAAAGCGGCTATACTTTTCCAATATTCATGCGTCCGCGCGTACGCGAGTCCCAAATACTCCGGAATATCTTCCGCATGGTACGAAACCGCAAGCGCTTCTTCCAGGTACTTAATGGTCAGATTCGCGTACCCTGTACCCTTTTCAAAGTAAGCCTTACCGAGTACATAGCGCACAGCGCCGTTACCGGCGGCGTCTTTACACAGTAGGGCCTTGCGCAACGCGGCTATGCATTCGTCCGTATACAGGCGCATAGCTTCCGCGTTTATCTGTGCAAGGGCAAGCTGGTAGGCCGCGTACCCGCGCAACGAAAGCAGAAAAAAATCAAGTTGTGCGTCGGCAAGCATCTGTCCGCTCTCATCGTACACTTCTCTGTACGCGCCATTCTTCCAAAGCTGCGCCAACTCCCTGTATGTCCGCCGCGAGTGGTTTTTGTTCGATAAAAAAAACACGATACCCGCCGAAATCACGGCAAATACCGCCGCAACAAGGAAAAAACCGCGCAGACGCCGCCATCCGCGATTGTGGAATCTAAGGTAGGATTGTGCGCTTTCTGAATGCATACACATAGATTTGAACATTTTTTTGCCAAAAAGTCAATAGAGCGCGTTGCCAAGGGTTTGTTACGCTTCGCGCAAACACTAATCCAAAAAAATTGCCGATTCCGTTTTCCGCCTGTCGGGTGTGCCGGCAATGTGCCACCGCCGGCACGACGTAAAACCCGCCTTCGGGATGCCACCGCGTAGCGGACTTTAAACCCACTGGTGGGCGTGTCATTCGCGGTTTCTGAAACATCAAATCAACCCCTGCCTACAGGCGCGTATGCCTATCGCTTTTTGCGGAGCGAAGGCACGACGTAAAACCCGCCTTCGGGATGCCACCGCGTAGCGGACTTTAAACCCGCTGGCGGGCGGGCGCGTCATTCGCGGTTCCTGAAACATCAAATCAACCCCTGCCTACAGGCGCGTATGCCTATCGCTTTTTGCGGAGCGAAGGCACGACGTAAAACCCGCCTTCGGGACGCTACCGCGTAGCGGGTGTGAGGCCCGCTGGCGGGCGGGCGCGTCATTCGCGGTTCCTGAAACATCAAATCAACCCCTGCCTACAGGCGCGTATGCCTATCGCTTTTTGCGGAGCGAAGGCACGACGTAAAACCCGCCTTC
>JAITKQ010000099.1 GCA_031278295.1 Spirochaetaceae bacterium
CTGAAATCGCACCTTCTTTTGGCTACACCCGGTTTACCAGGGCCATATATTCGCGGTTCCCGAAACATCAAATCACCCCCAGCTTACAGCCGCGTATGCAAGAGGCCCCTTTCGGACCCGACGGCAGAACCCGAACCCCGCTTTGGGGACGCTACCGCGTAGCGGACTTTAAACCCGCTGGCGGGCGCGTAGCGGACTTTAAACCCGCTGGCGGGCGCGTAGCGGACTTTAAACCCGCTGGCGGGCGCGTAGCGGATGTGAAGCCCACTGGCGGGCGCGTATGCCTATCGCCTCTTTCGGACCCGACGGCAGAACCCGAACCCCGCTTTGGGGACGCTACCGCGTAGCGGATGTGAGACCCGCTGGCGGGCTGGCGGGCGCGTATATTCGCGGTTCCCGAAACATCAAATCACCCCCAGCTTACAGCCGCGTATGCAAGAGGCCCCTTTCGGACCCGACGGCAGAACCCGAACTCCGCTTTGGGGACGCTACCGCGTAGCGGATGTGAAGCCCACAGGTGGGCTGGTGGTTAAATTCCGGGCTTTCAGGTATAATGGATTTTTGAACACGGTTTGTTGGATGGATAGCCCGCTATTTTCGTTTATCGCGGACGAGCTTGCCGCCTCGTCGGCACTCGCTCCGCTACTTTCCGCTTATACAGAGGGACATTTTCCGCTTGAGATTGGAGGGGCGGAAGGCAGCCTGCGCTCGCTTGTCATCGCGGCCTTTGCCAAACGCGGCACGGCGCCCTTGGTTGTTGTAGCGCCCTCGGAGCGGGACTCCGGTGAGATCGCGGCGGATTTGCGTTCGCTGGGACTGGACGTCGTCCTGTTCCCGTGGTGGGGCACGATGCCGTACCGTTCTCCGGCCCCGTCCACCCCGGTCTGGGCAGAGCGGGCAAGAATTCTCTCCGCCCTCACGGGAGACACCCCCCCGCCTGTGCTGGTAACGGGCCAGCGGGCCTTCATGTCGCCGCTACCGCCACCTGAGTACACGGCAAAACAGCGCGTACTGATAAAAACGGGCGAAAGGCTGGACACGGCGGCGCTAGCCTCAAGGCTTGGCGGCTGGGGCTACACGCGCGTTCAGCGCGTACAGTTTGCCGGCGAGTTCACGGTGCGCGGCGAGCTTGTCGATGTGATGACGGGCGGCGGTGAGGACGGGGAGGAAGCTTACCGCGTTACGCTTGATTTTGACAAGGTTGAATCGATAAGGCGCTTTGACGCGGCGGAACAGATCAGCTTCAAAGGGGACAGTTTAAAAACGCTCAGCCTCTGTCCGATGAAAGAGGTAATCTGGGACGATGAGCGGATAGAATGTCTAAGCGGGAATATCGGCCTTTTCCCTGAATTCTCAGGGAAAAGGCCGGCCGCCTTGGGCGCAGCCGCGGGCGTCCCCCAAGGCGACGCCTGCGGCGGCTTAATCGATCGGCTGATCGACAGGGGGCACGCCCCGGACGAGGAACTTTTTTTCCCGCTCGCGTTTGAGAAACCGGCAAGCCTTACGGACTACTACGGCGCTTTTAACGCGGCGGGCGGGGACGGCCCCGTTCTTGTTTTTTTGGACTGGGAGCGGCTTGTGAACGCCCAAACCGTGCTTGACCGGGAGTACGCCGGGCTTTTTCGCGCAGCGTTTCGCGAACGCCCCGTCCCTGCGCCGGAACGCCTGCTATACAGTTTTGACTCCCTTGTGAAAAACATAAAAAACAGGGTTTCGTTTCTTGCGATTAAAAAAAGCGCGGTGCAAAGCGATTCCGGCGTTTCTTCCGTACGGCGTTTTACCGTAAACTGCGATCCCCCGCGAAGTTTTTTCGGCAACATCAACTACATGAGGGAAGAATTTACGGTGCTGTTGGGGCAAGGCTGGCGCGTTGTGATAGCCGCCGAATCGGACATACAGGTTTTGCGAATAAGAGAACTTTTAAAAGACATCAAGCCCGTCCATATCGTTCAACTACCGCTTTCACACGGCTTTGCGCTCGGCGAAATAAAATTGTTACTCGTGCAGGAGAAAGAAATATTCGGGTTTCGCCGCAGGCCTCGTTCACTGCAAACCGCGCGAAGCGCCGTCATTGATACGTTTGTTGATCTTAATCCCGGCGATTTTGTCGTGCATATAAATTACGGAATAGGTTTGTACAGGGGTATAGAACGTATAAACGCTTTGGGCAGCGAACGGGATTACATCAAACTTGAATTTGCCGAAGCGGAAACAATTTTTGTGCCGATTGAACAGGTAAATCTTGTTCAAAGGTACATAGGCGGCGAGGGCTCGCCGCCGCGCCTCGATAAAATCGGTTCCAAAAACTGGAGCGAAAGAAAGGCCCGCGCAAAAAAAGCGGCGGAAGAGCTTGCCTCGCGCCTTATCGATCTGTATTCAAAACGCAAGGCCGCCCGGGGTTTCGCGTTTCCGCCGGACAGTGAATGGCAGCTAATGTTTGAGGCAAGTTTCGAATTTGAGGAAACGGAGGATCAGGCCCGTTGCGTTGAAGAGATAAAAGCGGACATGGAAAGCATCGTTCCGATGGACAGGCTTATCTGCGGCGATGTTGGCTATGGAAAAACCGAAGTTGCCGTCAGGGCCTGCTTCAAAGCGGTAATGAGCGGAAAGCAGGTTGCTTTTCTGGCGCCCACAACGATACTCGCCGAACAGCATTATGAAAATTTCATCGAACGCTTTAGCAATTTTCCGGTGCGGGTAGCGATGCTTTCACGGTTTGTCGATAAAAAAACTGCGCAAAACATCGTGGCCGGGCTAAAGAACGGCGATATAGATATCCTGGTCGGTACGCACCGCATCATACAGAAAGACATTGTATTCAGGGATTTGGGCCTGATGGTGATAGACGAGGAGCAACGTTTCGGCGTTAAAGACAAGGAACGCCTAAAAGAGTTAAAACACAATGTTGACTGCCTCGCGCTTTCCGCGACTCCCATACCGCGTACCCTGCACATGAGTCTTTTAAAAATACGCGACATGAGCGTCCTCGCTACGCCGCCGCGGAACCGCCTGCCGATAGAAACATATATCGACGAATACGATGAGGGAAAAATTGTCCGGGCTATACGTTTCGAGGTGGAGCGGGGCGGGCAGGTGTTCTACCTGCACAACCGCATAGAAAGCCTTGACGATGTAAGGGCGAAGCTTGCCCGGCTTGTACCGGAAATTTCGGTCGAAATCGCGCACGGCCGGGTTGACGCGGAAGGACTGGAAGATGTAATGCACCGTTTTATACATGGCGGCTTTCATGTGCTTGTATCTACAACAATCATTGAAAACGGAATCGATATACCAAATGTAAATACGATCATCATTGATCGCGCCGACATGTACGGCGTATCCCAACTGTACCAGTTGCGGGGCAGGGTCGGGCGTTCAGGGCGTACCGCCTACGCTTATCTTTTCCACCCTTCACAGCAGGCGCTTTCAGAAACCGCGATGAAACGGCTTCAGGTTATATCGGATTTTACGGAGTTGGGATCAGGCTTCAAGATCGCGATGAAGGACATGGAGATTCGCGGCGCGGGCAACCTGCTTGGGCGCGAACAATCGGGAAATATTTTTTCTGTCGGTTTCGATCTGTACGCGCGGCTGTTGGACGACGCGATACGCAAATTACAGAATGAAAAGTATGAAGCCGAAACAGAGCCCCTGCTTGAACTTGAATACTCAGGATTTATACCAAACGCCTACATAGACAGCGCGCGGGAAAAGATGGATGTGTACAAAAAAATATCGGCGGTAAGAACCCGTGACGAGCTGGAACATGTTAACGCGGAAATATATGATCGTTTCGGGCCGCCGCCGTTCGAAGTTTTGTCACTTCTGTCGCTCGCGGAAATACGGATAATCTGCCGTGAAATATCAATTTCATCGTTAAAAGAACGGGACGGAACGGTACGCGCAGAATTCTCCAAAGTGTCAAACGTTAATATCGACGGTCTGTTGCGGCTTATCAACGAAAGCGGCGGCAGGGTAAAGCTGGACCCGGCATCACCAAATGTCGTTTTGCTCAAGACCGGCAAAACGGGCCTTAAAGAGAAAAGTGAATTCATCAGGGAAAAACTGGAAGCGTTTGTATGACGGAAAATGAAACCGGTACGGCCGCGTCATCGCGGACGGAGGATCAGGCCGGGATGCTGTTCAACCGTCTGGTGAAAAGGCGGCGTCATCTTGGCAAATGGGCGGTGCGTACAGGCGCGGGCGTATACAGGCTGTACGACCGTGACATCCCTGAAATCCCGCTTGTGCTTGATTTTTATCACAATGACAGGGAACAGGCTGTTTCCGGCGCGCTGTACAAGCGTCCTTACGAAAAAGATTCAGGGGAGGAGGAGAGCTGGCTTTGCGCGATGAAGGCTGCCGCCGCCTCCGCGCTGGGTATCAGCGCGGAAAATATATTTTTGAAAATACGCCGCCGCCAGCGGCACGGAGATCCGCTTACATCAAAAGAATTTGGCGCCCGGTATCAAAAAGAAGCCAACGGCGCTTTCGAAATGGTGATAAAGGAAAACGGCCTTTCCTTCGCCGTAAACCTGTCCGATTACATAGATACCGGCATATTTCCCGATCTTAGACTCCTGCGAAAGATCATAATGGGGGAAGCATCCGGCAAAACTGTTTTGAATCTTTTTTGTTATACCGGATCGTTTTCCGTGTACGCGGCAAAGGGCGGGGCGCGGCGTGTGGACTCGGTTGATATGTCGTCAACATACCTAAAATGGGCGGGCCGCAACTGCGCGTTAAACGGCGTTAAAATATGGCCGGAGCGGGCCGACGTGTTCAGGTTTTTGGAACGGGCGGAATCCGAGGGCCGGCGCTGGGATATAATAATTGCCGATCCGCCCGCCTTTTCAAATTCAAAAAAGATGAAAGGGAATCCGCTCGGCGGGGTTTTTGACATAAAGCGTGACTATCAATTTCTGCTTTCAGGCTGTCTTGCGCTTTTGAAAGAAAGCGGAAAACTTTTTTTCTGCGTGAACGCGCGTAAATTCAACTTGGATACCGGTGCTTTATTAAGCGCTTTTGAACATAGCGGCGCGGGAAAAAATCTTTCGGTAAAAGACATAAGCGGGCAGGTACGCGACGAAGACTTTAAAGGCAGAAGGATGCCTGTATGTTATGTAGTTACAAAATAAGTTTCCGCGCGGCAGGAGCGCAAAGGGGTTTGCGCGGAGTCCCGTTCCGCCAGGGAAGCACCGATTTATGCGAATGCGCATAAATCGGTGCTACTTTAATGCGAATGTCAACTTTGTTGACACATTTGCGTAATGAAATAGAGTTGTTCAGAAACCTCAGTTTCTGAACA
>JAITKQ010000005.1 GCA_031278295.1 Spirochaetaceae bacterium
CGTCATAGAAGTTGATCACGGACTCGTTTCCGGCGAGCAGCACCGTGCCGATGGAACGGGGCCGGGAGTCCTTGCCGTCGTCAAAATTCTTTATGGTGGTGCTTTTGACGCTAAAAGTATCTTTATCATCGACCGTCCCTCCCATGATACGGATGCCGTTTTGCGCATAAGTACCGCCCCCCCAAGCGGTACTTCCTGCAAGCCCCTTTTTAATGCCTTCGCTGTTGTCCTCTATCCAAAAGATTGAGCTTGAGTCACCCGTGTTCAACGGGGATTTTTTAATCAGTTCCCTTCTCACCAGCTCAGTGTCAAGCGGGAGTATAACGAAACGGGAATTTGGGTCGTCCTGAGGAGTCAGCGAATAGGTTCCGCCCGTTAAGGTACTATCTACATTGCCACTGGTGGCGGATTGGATAAGAGCTGTGCCTAAGGTGCCATAAGGGGCTAATGTGCCGTACCCTAGGATTAGCGCTTCGATGGATTGGGCCGTGGCCGCCCCTAAATTATCGTACCCCTTTTGCGCGGTATAGACAAAAGCGCTGCCGGCGGCCCCAACAGTGCCCCATTGAGAAAAATCCGCTTCGACGCTGTAGCTCAGAGTCGTGGTGACGCCTGTTCCGTCAGACGTTATTATGGGCCCGTAAACTTGAATCTCGCCGGGCATCCCCGCAGGAAGATTCGCGGGTATTTCGGAGGGTGAATCGACTGAAGCCTCCAGCTTACATGATGTGACGTACCCCCCCACCCCCCACCAGGAAACCACGCTTAGCAGCACTATCATGATTTTCCGTATTTTCTTCATAAAAACTCCTTATATCAAAAATGGCTTAACGAAATATGGCTTAGTGTAATGTGTACGCATATTTTTGTCAAGGGGCCGACAAGGGCCGACAAGGTAATGGCTGTGGAAGTTAAACACGAATTTGACAAGGAAAAGTATGTGGACGAACATCTGCGGCGTATGGATCTCATTTGCGCGTATCCGCCGATGGTGGTAGAGGGTAAACAGTTGTTAGGCGCGGTGGCGGGCTTGTTGCCCCAACATAGCGCGTTACGCATACGATGCGGGGTTTTATGTACTCGAATTAACCGGCGAGAGCGTGGGCCTCATCCCGCCGCCAGACGGCTTCAAACCGGGAATGTGGTAAGGGGTGACGGGGGAATAAGGCGCTAAACATGACCGGAGATTCGGGTTTTCCGGCTGTTTCAGGGGTGAGCTTTCCCGCACCGGTATTCGCTTTGAGGCGGAAAGGCTGCCGCTACGGAACGCGAGGCCGGTCCGGGCCGCTATCCGGGCGCGGGGGCGGATTCCGTACCGCAAGCCCTGTTTTAACGAACGTAACGATCTCATGGATCGTATACGGGATTGGCGGGCCGTTTTGCTTTGGTAAAAGGGGAGGGAATTTCAAATTCCGCTAAAAATACCGTAAATTTTTGCCGGTCAAATTTAGACTTGGCGGAGGGGATCATTTTTCCGGGTTGCAGGCGCCCGTAACGTCGTCTTCGCAGGAACGCATCGCAAGGATTGTCTTTTCAATAAGCTTGTCCAGTTCCCAGCCCAGCATCGCCGCGCCCCGTTCTATCACGTCGCGTGAACAACCGGCGGCGAAATTCAGCGTCCTGTATTTTTTTCTGACGGATTTAACCTCCATGTCTTTGACGCTTTTCGAGGGACGTATTATCGCGGCGGCCCATATCAGACCGGTCAATTCGTCGGCGGCGTACAGCACCTTTTCCATCTCGTGCTCGGGCTTTATGTCAACCGTCAACCCGTAGCCGTGGCTGCAAACCGCGTGTATAAGCGCCTCGTCCGCGCCGCCGGAACGCAGCAGTTCGGGGGCCTTCAGGCAGTGCTCGCCGGGATACATCTCAAAGTCGATGTCGTGCAGCAGCCCCACATTGCCCCAGAATTCAAGCTCGTCGCCATAACCAAGGTCGGCGGCGTACCATTTCATCACGCCCTCTACGGTCAGGGCGTGTTGCAGGTGGAAGGGGTCTTTGTTATACTGTTTGAAAAGTGCCAGCGCCTGTGCGCGCGGCATACCGCATGGCGGTTTTTTTGTCATGCGCCATCATAACAAAAATTGAGCCGGGAGGGAAGCGGTTTGCCATGAAAGTTTTACATACTTCGGACTGGCATTTGGGCGCAATGCTTCACAACGAAGATCGAAAAGAGGAACACCGTCAGTTTTTATCGTGGCTGCTAAAAACAATAAGGGATGAAGCTATCGATGTACTTGTGGTGTCCGGGGATATTTTTGATGTGTACGCGCCTTCCACCGCGGCCCAAAAGCTGTACTACGATTTTCTTGCCGGCATAATCAAAACAGGAAATGAACCGGAAGTTTTTATCATTGCCGGCAACCATGATTCGCAGCATTTTTTGGGGGCGCCCTCCGATATACTTTCAAAGCTGAAAATCCACGTCGTTTCCGCCGCCGATACGGAAAAGTGTGAAAACCTTATATTTGAAATCCCGGACGGCTTCGGCAGGGCGGCCCTGACGGTCTGCGCGATTCCTTTTTTGCGCGAAAAAGATCTGAAAACAAGCGGCGCGCCCGGACAGGGCGGCCCTGACTCGCTTTCCGCACAGTACAACAGGGCCGCCGCCGCTTTTTACCACAAGGTGTACGACATCGCAAAGACAAAAAACACGCCGGTGCTTATGACCGGACACTTTTATCTTGACGGCAGCAAAAAATCTGACGACTATTCCGAACGCACCCGTGAAGTCGGCAACCTGCAAGGCCTGCCTGCCGGACTGCTCCCCGACGCGGATTATTACGCGCTAGGCCATCTGCACAGAAGCCAGGCAATAAACAACAAAAACCATATCCGTTATTCCGGCTCGCCGCTGCCGATGAGTTTTGGCGAGGCCGGTGATACAAAGTATGTCGTTATTGCCGTATTTGATACGGTTTCCGCCGGGGCAAAGCCCGTCATTCAGTTAAAGGAAATACCGGTTTGGCAGGAACTGAGGCAAATAAGCGGTTCACCGGACGCAATACTGGAGGAATTTCGCCGCGTCAAAGCGGGCGGCAAAAAGGTGTGGATAGAAATTCAGGTTACGGAATGCGACGGCGATCTTTATGACTTTTGGAATGCGCTTGAAAGGGAGGCTGTGTTTGCCGCGCCCATGGAACTGCCGCTTCTTGAGGCGGCGGAGCTTCCGCCGGACTCCCCGTACAAAATTCTTGTAAAGCAGGATATGCGCGCCGTAGCGAATACCGGCGACTGGCGTATCAGTGACGGAAGCGGCGATCTTTCATCGCTCGATCCTGTCGAGGTTTTTTGGAAATTTATGCTGGAACAAAAAATAACAGCCGAACACGCCGAAGTTTTTATGAAAATGTTCAAGGAACTGTACAACGACGTCATTGTAAACGAAAACGGCGTGGTGGACGCATAGGGCATGAAAATACTTAATTTAACTTTAAAAAATATCAATTCGCTTGCGGGTGAATGGAAAATTGATTTTACCGACACGGCATTTAACAACGGCCTTTTTATCCTGCACGGCGCGACTGGCGCCGGAAAAACATCTATCCTTGACGCGCTCTGTCTCGCGCTTTACGGAAAAACATCAAGGCAGAATTCTTTTAACAGATCACAAAACGAGGTAATGACAAACGGAACGTCGTCATGTTTTGCCCAGGTGGAATTTGAAGCCGGCGGTGAACAGTACCGTTCATACTGGGAGCACAAAAAGTCAAAAAGCGGCACCGATTTTCAAAGCGGCTGTACGCGCCGTTTTTACCGGCTGGGAAGCGCCAAAACCGTTCTGGCAGAAAAAATAGGAGAGGTTAATGAACAGGTTATCTCTGTTCTTGGAATGGACTTTGACCAGTTTACCAGCGCCGTGCTTCTGCCGCAGGGAAAGTTTGACGCGTTTCTTACCGCCGAAAAAAAACAGCGGTCGGAAATTCTTGAGAAAATAAGCCGTACCCAAATATATTCAAAAATAGGGGCGGCGGTTCACCGCCGGAAAAGCGATGAGGATATAAAAGTAAATTCCCTGAAAGACAAAATTGAAGAAATCATTGTCGCATCCCCGCCGGAAGAAGCCGCGTTGCATGAAAAAATAAAAGAATTCCAGGCACTGCTTGAAGCAAAGAAATCGGAAGCCGCGGCGGTTGATTTACAGCTAAAGCTGTACGAAGAACACCATAAACTACAAGACGAAATAAATATTCTGGACAACAGGATAGGCGATCTGAAAAAAACAGCCGAAAGCGAAAAAGAAAGATTCGCCCGCCTTGAACAGGCAAAAAAAGCCGGGTCTATAGCGGATATAGTTCTGGAGTTTGATCAGGTGAAAAACGAAAAGGAGAAACTGGAGGCTGAAATACAAAGAATAAAATTTGATCTTGACGCGGCAAGAAAAATTTGCGCCGGACTTTTGCCTGAAAGAAAGGCGGCGGCGCTGGAAAACGAAGCTGCCGGAAAGGACCTGGCAGAAAAAGAACCCGGCATCAAAAAGGCGCGGGAGCTTGACGTGCGAATTCTTGAAACAGAAAACAACATTTCCGACAAGCGTAAAAAAATACATTATCTTGAAAAAACAAACAATGAGCTTGCGGCGGATCTAAGGGCGGACTCCGAAAAAAACATAAAGCTACGGGAAAGTTTTGACGGGCTAAAAACAAAAATCGCGTCCGTGAAAGACGAAACCGCGAAAAACAGGACGCGGCACTTTGAAATAAGCGAAAGCATGGCAGCCCTTTCGGTGTTCTCGTCAACGGCGTCCTTTGAAGAAAACCGTAAATCGCTGCGCGGCGGGGATCCCTGCCCCCTCTGCGGTTCTACCGAACATCCTTTCTGCGATGATCAGGCGGCCCTGGTTGAGAATCAGGTGAAACTGAAGTCCATGCAGGCGGAAAGCGCCAAATTGAAGCGGGCAATCGCGGACGCGGAACGCGCCCTTGAAAAATTTGAACAGGAAAAATCACGCTCCGAGGCGGAGTTGGCCGGGTTTGCGGAAAAGGCGGCTGCGAATCAGGCTACAATGGCGGGCAACAACGAGCAGGCGGCGGCCCTGCGAAACGAGGCCGGGATCTGCGAAAAACAGGCCGCCGATCTGAAAGCCGCCAGGGCCGCGCTGGTCGCATCGGACAACATCGATCGGTTTGAGATGAGACTTAAAGAACGGCTGTCCTTTTCCGCGGCAAAGCTGGCAAAGATAGACAAACAGTTATCGGATTACACGAGGGATACGGAAAACCATGAACGGCTGTTGTCGGGGAAAAACGGGCAGTATGGCCTTTTGCGGATAAACTTTGAACAAAAACAGGCGTCCATGGAAGCGGCCTTTGCCAGACAGGGTTTTGATTCGTACAAAGCCTGGAAGGAATTCAACTGGGGCGCCGCAAAAATAATGGAAACGGAGCAGGCAAAGGTCCGTCTTGCCGCCGAATTGAAAAGTATTGAGGAGCAAAAAACAAAACTGGCGGATACGCTGCAAAGATTACCGCCGCCGCCCGACAGGGAGTACGGGGATATTGAACGGGAGAAACAGAATATTTCTTTAACCATAGAAGAGACCAACAAAGAGATAGGCGGCATGGAAAAGCAGCTTGAAATAAACAACGACAATAAACGGCGAAGGGCCGCCTTTGAAAAAGAAATCGGTGTACAAACCGAAATTTGCGGCAGATGGAAATGGATGGACGACTGGATCGGCGGCGTGGACGGATGGAAATTCAAAAATTATGTTCAGGCGCTTACATTAAAAGCGCTGATACATAACGCTAATGCCTATTTCCTGAGCATGAGCAGCCAGCGTTATACGATGCTGTGCCGGGAAAATACAAATGAACTGCTACCGGTAATCGTTGACAGGCATCAGGGTTCCATAGAACGCAGCATAACGAATCTGTCAGGCGGCGAACGCTTCATGCTATCACTGTCGCTCGCGCTCGGACTTTCAAAATTGAATTCGTCAAAGCTCAGTATAGATTCACTTTTTCTTGATGAAGGATTCGGAACCTTGGACAAGGAAAGCCTTGAATTGACGATAAATATTTTAAACGGCCTTAAACAGTACCAGGGCAAACTGACCGGAATTATATCCCATGTCGAGGAACTGCACGAACATATAACGGCGTGCATTGAAGTTGTAAAGACCGGCGGCGGCAGAAGCCGGCTGTCCGGCTGCGGGGTTTCAAAACTGTCCTAGGGGGGCACCGATTTATGCGAATGCGCATAAATCGGTGCTACTTTAATGCGAATGTCAACTTTGTTGACACATTTGCGTAATGAAATAGAGTTGTTCAGAAACCTCAGTTTCTGAACAACTTCCGCTGA
>JAITKQ010000105.1 GCA_031278295.1 Spirochaetaceae bacterium
CGGCTGTTGCGGGGGACAGGTCCCGCGAATGAAGCAAAACTCGTTATCACGCCAAATATATATTGGAGGATTTCATGGACTTCAACAATTTTGGCGACCCCATCCAGGTCGCCGTAAAAAAACTGTTTGGGCTGGATTATCTTTTTCCGTACCAGCGGCTTGTAGTAGGTAACATAATTGAGGCGGCGGAGGCTTCCGGCATAAGGGTACGCTGGGAACTCGTGTACGGCGAGGACGGCGCTTCGGACGAAAAAGAGGGGACGGGGGCTTTGCACTTTGAGGGCGGCGCGGACGCTTTGGAGGGCGACAGGGCGGGTCTGGGACTACAGATCGTCATACTGCCCACCGGCGCGGGAAAATCGCTCTGCTTTCAACTCCCGGCCATGCTGCTGGACGGCCCCACCCTCGTGATCTACCCGATTCTTTCGTTGATGGCGGATCAGGAGCGCCGCCTGATGGAAAAGAATTTTGCGCCGGTTATACTGCGCGGCGGTCAGAGCGGCGAGGAACGGGACGCGATCATGGAAAAGCTGGCAAAGGGCGAAAGCCGCTTCATCATAGCAAACCCGGAGGTGCTTCTGACAGAAAATATGCTAAAACGGTTGCCGGAAATGGGTATAGTTCACATCGTGATCGACGAGGCGCACTGTGTAAGCGAGTGGGGTGAAAGTTTCAGGCCGAGTTACCTCGAAATCGGAAAGATCATCAAAGCCGCCGCCGCACCGCTCGTTACCGCGTTTACCGCCACAGCTTCCGCACCCGTCCTGGAAAAGATAGGACGCTATGTTTTCGGAGGAGCGGGCGTCCGTCAAATTGTCGGCAACCCTGACCGTTCAAACATCGCGTACGCGGCACGGGGGGCGATACTGCGTGATCTTGCCGTAAGGGACCTGCTGTCCGCCAATGCCCGCCCGGCGATAGTGTTCTGTTCGTCACGGTACGGTACGGAAAACCTTGCCCGTTACCTGCGAAACAGCCTGCGGACCAGCGAGATTCGTTTTTACCATGCCGGACTCGAACGGGCCGAAAAAACGGATGTTGAAAAATGGTTCTTTTCCAGCAGTGAAGGGACGCTCGTGGCCACCTGCGCCTACGGGATGGGGGTGGACAAGGCAAACATACGCACCGTTATACACCGTGACTGCCCGCCCTCCGTGGAAGCCTACCTGCAAGAATCGGGGCGGGCGGGACGGGATGGCGCTTTTTCACGGGCCATCCTGCTTTACGGACCGGACGACGAGGCGGCGCTTGGAAGGGCAAAGACCCAGGCGGATAAAAAACGGCTCGCCGACCTGTTTGAATATGCCCGCGATACCGGTTGCTGTAGGCGGGAACGTCTTTTGGGCTTGCTGAACTACGAAGGCGACGGCGAAAAACCCGAAACCGAATGCTGCGATGTCTGCGACAAAAAGACGCTGTCAAACTTGCGGGAGGAAGCGCCGCTGCTCTCCTTCTTCCACCGGAATAAGCGCTGTTACACGCTCGAAGAAGCGTCCGGTGTGCTGGCCTCCGTCCGCGGTACAGGCGAAGATTCGGCGCGGTGCGGGCCGGAATCCGCCATCTGGACACAGGCGGAAGCCAGCCGCGCGGTAAGCGCCCTCATAAAGATGGGCCGTCTTAAACAGACCTTGTTTTTCCCCTGGAAAAACAAGGTCTGTTAGCAGCCAAGCAGCCCTTTAAAACGGGCCGGAAGTTTTGTTACAAAGCGGGTGCGCTCGTCAGCGCCGGGCAGGATCAGTTCAAGGCTTTTTGCGTGCAGCGCAAGCGTTGCCTGTTGGCCGTGCGCCTGGCCGTATACCGGATCGCCCACGATGGGATGCCCGATCGAACGCAGGTGTACACGAAGCTGGTGCGTCCTGCCGGTCTTGGGGCGTAGACGGAGCAGGGAGCGGCCGCCGTAACTTTTTACAACTTTGTAGTGCGTTAGGGCGCTCCTCCCTGAATCTTTGGAGACGGTGAATCGTTTGCGGTCATTCCTGTCCCTCACTATGTTTGCCGAAATCACGCCGATCCGTTCCGCCGGGCAGCCCGCCACGATCGCGGCGTAGACCTTGCGTACCGTCCGATCCCTGAACTGGCCGGCCAGGAAGCTCAGCGCATCGGTGTCCCAGGCGGCTATCAATAGGCCGGAGGTGTCCTTGTCCAGACGGTGCACAATGAAGGGACGAGGGCCGGCGGCGGCGCACCCGCCGCCCGGCTTTTGGCCAAGCCGCCACATAAGCGCGTTCACCAGCGTGCCGCTCAAGTTTCCGGCGCCCGGATGGACAACCAGACCCTGCCGTTTATTCACGACTATCACGCGCTCGTCTTCGTACACAACGTTGAGCGGTATATGCTGCGGGACAATATCAAGCGGCGGGGTGTCTTCCCATGACAGGCAAAGCTCGTCGCCCGCCCGGACGGGGCGCGATCGTTTTACCTTTTTGCCGTTCACGGCTGACTCCAGACGCCGCGTCTTTATTTGGGAACGGCGCATCAGGCCCAGATATTCCGCGATGTATATGTCGAGACGCACCGTTTGCGCGGACGGTAAATCCACAATCCCGTGATAAGCGGACATAGGGCTTCCGTTTTTCAGTCGGTACGTGCCGGCGGCGGGATTCCGGCGTCTTGGGGTTCCGAATTCGCCTGAGTCCCGGTTTCATCGTCTATGGTTGTCACAAGACGCCTGATGATAAGGGGTTCGCGCGGCTGGTTCTGAAGGTTGAGTATTTCGGATTTTTTTCGTTTATGCTTTATGATGATGTAATCCACCAAGGCGACAGTAAGCGATATACCGGCGGCTATGCCTATGGTCGTGATAAATTCGCTGTTTGTCATCGTGGGTGCGCCGGCCGGTTTTAGCGGCCAGGGCCAGTACTGCTGGTTGCCGCCATGCGCTACCGTACGCGAGATATCCATCGTTACGGTCGAGATAAGCCATGAAAAGGGTAGCGTACCGAAAGCGATGATTTCCGCCCTTCGCAAATCCTTGCTCCACTGGGGAAATTCGATTTCAGGAACGGTAGATTCCGTACCCGCCTGGGTCTGGCCGGCAACAGGCGCGTGCCCCGCAACAAGGGACATCGTCAATGCCAGCGATACAGCCCTGTAAAGGCCTCTCACCGTCGATCCCCAAAGATCGCCGTGCCGATCCGTAGCAGGGTGGAGCCCTCTTCGATCGCTATTTTGAAGTCCCCCGACATTCCCATCGAAAGGCAGTCCCATGCACGATCCGGAAAGGTGCGCCTTAGCCTTGCCTGAGCTTTTACCAGTTTGCCAAAAGCTGCGCGTATGGGCTTTTCATCACCGGTAAACGGGGCCATAGTCATCAGGCCGCACGGCAGGAGGCCCTCAAAGCCTAGCGCCGCCTCAACGCCGGCGCAAAGGGCGTCCTCGTCCGTAAAGCCAGACTTGGATTCCTCCCCGACGTTCAGCTCAAAAAGCACCGGCAACGGGGACGCCGCCCTGCCCCCGCATGCCCGGCCCAGTTCCCGCACAAGTTCTAGTCGGTCAAGTGTCTCGATGCAGTCAAAAAATCCGGCGGCCGCCCTAGCCTTGTTCCGCTGGAGGCCGCCGATCAGGTGAAGCTCCATGCCGGGGCGGGTTTGCCTGAACGTGGTGAATTTCCTCAGTGCCTCCTGAACCCTGCTTTCGCCGAAAAGCCGGATGCCCGCCGCCGCCGCCTCTTCAATCAAGGGCGCTTCGTGGAATTTCGATACGGCCATCAAGCTGATTTCGTCGGGATCGCGGCCTACCCGCAGGCAAGTTTCACTAAGCTCGTCCCTGATCCGCCTTACGTTATCATAAATAGCCATACACCTACAATACTTCACCGGCAGGTTTCAAACAAGCCCGCCAGCCCGCCGGCGGGCTCCACATCCGCTACGCGGTAGCGTACCCAAAGCGTGTTTTACGCCGTGCCGTCTAGTCTGAAGGGGGCGCTTGGCATACGCGGCTGTAAGCGCGGGGTGGTTTGATGTTTTTGGGCGCATTTCCGGCACTTCGCGCCGGAAATGCGGGCTTTGCGTGATTCCGCCAGGCAAGCCCCTTGGATTGCCACGCCATTCCCTACGCGAACACTTCGCGCGAACACTTCGCACGAACGCTTCGCACCCCTCCAATCCCTTGCGCGTTTCGTACACGATGGCTTTTCAGCAATGATGGACCGAGGTGTCCCAAAACTTCAGTTTTGGGACAGACAAGCTTTGCCAGCCCGGCAAGCTCTAAAAAACGCAGGTTTGCTTTAGCTTATCACTTTTAAGCCGCAAAAACCGCTACAGACAAGGGCCCCGGACTGTTCCGTCGAAGCCGAAGCTTCGCGCCGTGCCCCCGGCTATGCCGGGGGCCGTTTAGCGCACAGTCCACTAGTTTTGGAACAGGCCACGCCCTTTACCGGGACTCCCACACTTTTCGTCCGCTGCCGCCTGTTTTAACCTATCGTTTTTGACACGCCGCGTTGCCGTCTACGGCACGATAGTATAACGTAAATGCTCGATTAGAATGCCTCCGGCGCGGAAATTCCTTATATTTAATTTATGAAGAAGTTTTTTTTATCAGAAAAAGCCGTGTCAATACCGGCGCTATGCTTGTTCTGCCTTTTACTTTTTACACAATGCGATGTTTGGAACAAGCCCATGGTGGCAACTATACAGGATAAAATCGATACACTTAAATTAATAAAAATAATACTGGTAACAGAGTACCCGTACCCGAATACGTTTGCGGCGGGCGATAACGCGCCGTACAAAATGAACGCGCTGGAATGGGCGGATAAATACGGGCTGGAAATTTCCGGCGTTGACGAGCTGAACGAAATGCGCGTCCTGACGCCCGGTACGGAATATACTGTCGAAACGCCGGGAAACGCCGCCGCCGACGGGAGCCTTACTGTAAAGGTAAGACTGGCCGGCGCTAAGGGGGATGGCGGCGTAACAACCGAATTCAGTGTCGGTATAGGCCGGTCTAACGGAGGCGTCTATAAAATAGCGCAGTACAACGGCGCTAACGGCAAGGCGATTCCGGTCCCTTCCACGGCGACGCCGGGAGAAAAAGTTACCGTGTACGTCTATCCCGCGCAGGGATTTATTCTTAAAGAAAACGGACTCTCGTACCGTGAGGTCCCGTCCGTCTCCGGCAATCAGCCGGCAACGTTAATAGCTAACGGCAGCTTTAATATGCCCGCGCACGACATAGAGCTTAACGCCGATTTTGAGGATATAAGCGGGGCCCTGGCCATGCGGATTTCCGGCGGTAAACAGCGGTATTACACTTCGCTTGAGGATGCGGTTTATGACGCCGGAACCAGGGGGGTGGTGTACGTGCTTGGCGAAAACATCTTTATTGACAAAGAAATCCGCATAGAGGGTACAGCCGATCTTACACTCACTGCGCAGCAAGGCCCGCCCAGAACGCTACGGCGTAAACCGGCGGTATCGGGTACGGCTTTTACAGGCAGCCTGTTCAATGTTAAACGCGGCGCGGCCCTTACGCTTGACGCCGGAAATAACCCCGGTTTTGTGATGGACGGAGGACTGACGGCGGGGGTAATCGCGGCCTCGCCGCTCGTTACGGTTTCCGGCGGTAGTTTCACAATTGGCGACAGTGTAACGCTACAGAACAACAGCAATGGCGGCACCGGCGGCGCCGGGGGGGCCGTGCATGTTTCCGGCGGCGTATTTTCGATGAACGGCGGCCTTGTCCAAAAAAATACCGCCGCATCGGGCGGTGCCGTGCATATTTCCGGCGGTGAATTTTCGATGAAAGACGGTATTATCAAAGAAAATACCGCGCCCTTGGGCGGCGGCGTTTACAATAACGATGGTTTTTCCGTAAGCGGAAATTCGATTGTTGCGCAGGATAACGACGTATACCTGACGGACGGCAAGGTTATCACCGTTTCCGGTAATTTGGCGCCCTTGGGCGGGCTTACGGCAAAGATCACGAGGCAAATACCGACGGGCGGCGGCAGCATTGTACTGTATGGCCTATCCCGAAACGACGCCGCGAAATTTACCGTAAGCGAAGCGGGCAAAATGATTGCTTTTGACGGCAATAACCAGGGAAAAATCGTGGATATAACTGCCGCCCGGGACTACGCCGCCGCTAAAATTTACTACCCTTCGTTGCAGGAAGCGGTAGACGCCGCGGCAGGAACCGCAAGTATGCCGGATACGATCACCGTGTTAAAAGACATTGACCTTGTAAATGCCATATCCGGCATAGACGGCGCGAACAAGCATATAAGGCTGACAGTTCCAAACGGCGCTTCGTACACGATAAAGCGCGGGGCTAGCGTTGTGAGTAGCCTGTTCACGGTCAAAAACGGCGCGAGCCTTACACTGGAAGGCGGTACGGGCGGTATGCTGGCGATCGACGGCGGCGCGAAGTGGAGCAGCACGGCCGGCCCTGCCCAGGGTGCCCTGAATCAGGGCATTCCCTCATCGATGTCGATGGTAAGCGTTGACGGCGGTACGCTCACGATTGGAGCGGGGGCGACCTTGCAAAATAACCATAACTCCACTGCCGGTCTTTTACCTGAATCCCCGAATACCGGCGGCGGGGTATATGCCACAAACAGCGCTGTATTTATGAAAGGCGGCGAAATCAGGGCAAACAAGGCGTCTCCTGACAGCAGCAGCAACGGCTCTCTGGGAGGAGGCATTTTCTTATACAACAATTCATACCTTTTGATGTCCGGTAACGCGAAAATATCGGGCAACTACGCGAAATGGGGCGGCGGTGTGGGCCTGAAAAACAGCAAATTTGTGATGCGGGAGAACGCTGAGGTAAACGGCAACAACATATCAAGCGGCGGCGGCGGCGGCGGCGTGAATTTGGATGAAAACAGCGTATTCACGATGGAAGACGGGAGAATCGGATCGAACAACACAGGCAGCGGCGTAAGAATACATAAAGCAACATTCAGAATGGAAGGCGGCGTAATATCGGGCAACACATCGGAATTTAACGGCGGCGGCGTAAGCATGACGGCCAGCGGCGGCATGTTTAGCAAGACAGGCGGGGTGGTATACGGCAGCAACGAGACGGACGCATCGTTAAAAAACAGCGTGACAGCCGGCAACGATGGTCATGCCGTATGGGTGAACTCAGGCAAAAAACATAACGATACGGTGCCGGAAACAACAATGCTGGATTCGGCCAAAGCAGGGTCGGCAGGAGGCTGGTAAGCGGGGCTCCTCCTTTTCAGCCTCGCCTTTCAGCCCTGCGTTACAAAAGTTTTTTGTTGGCATAAATTTCGTGCAGGCCGAACAGCTTTATGCCTTCGTTGGGGAAGCTTTCTTTTACGCGGTTCACGGCGCGTTCTATACTGAGCGCCTCGTCCATCTCGCACCAGACGACCATCACAAAATTTTCTTCCGGCCATACCGCGTCCCCCATGCGGGGGCCCTGCCGCCCTGTGCCGTGGACGGACGGAATCTTTGTATAAAATTTCGCGACGCCTTCGGTGCGCAGCGCGTCCATAATGTTTTCTTCAACCGTCAGGTTGGCGATAATTTCTATACGCATAATGTTTTCTCCTGTAATTCAATTATGTACCGGCGGTTGCGGATACCGCAACCGCCGGTATTGACGGCCCTCATCTTTCCCTTTCCTTTTTGGCCTCCGCTATCCTCGTTTCGTTTGCGTGCTGTTCCGCTTTTTTCCGCCGGATAAGGTCTTTCAGTTCCGCCCCGCTTAAACCTGACGCTATGCCTTCCCGTCTCATGCTGGCAATGGTGCGGCGTTCGTCGTCATGCTTGTTGATTTTGGCATATATGGCGGGCATCAAAAACAGCGTCATCAAGGTGCCAAAGCTAAGGCCGCCGAAGACTGTTTTGCCGATAGGCGCAACCATTTCCGAACCCTCGCCGGGAAAAAACGCCATCGGCGCCAGGCCCAGCACGGTGGTAAGCGTTGACATCAGTATAGGGCGCAGCCTGTTGCCGGAGGCCTCTATACAGGCCTCCTCCAGGCCAAACCCGCGTTTTCGCAACAGGTTTATATAGTCAACCAGCACGATACCGTTGTTTACAATTACGCCGAGCAGTACAAGAATTCCGACTGCGGTAAGTATGTTGAAGCGGTCGCCCGTGATCGCGTATATCGCGACAACGCCGATGATGCTTAGCGGAATCGTAAATATGATTATGAACGGGTCGCGGAAACTTTCAAACAAACTTGCCATAACGCCAAAGACCAGCGCGATGGCGACTATCATTATCAGTACAAAGTTTATAAACATTTTGACCATTTCAGAGTTATCGCCCGCATAGGTTATTATAACATCGTCTTCCGCCGGTATTTCCGACTTTATCATAGCCTGAATCCGCGCCTCAACCTCATTCAGTTTCGTGCCCGGCTTAACGCCGGCTGTTACGTGAATCACGCGACTCTGATTCTCGCGGCTTATCGTCAGGGGCCCCGTACCTTCTTTGTAGTTGGCAAAATTGGACAGCGGGACGCGGGCGCCGGTAACGCTGCTCCGCACGAATATGTGGTCAAGATCGGGCAGGCTGCTCCTGTCCGCCTCCGCCAGAATCAGTATTATGTCAAGGTCATCGTTGCCGCTCTTGAATTGCGAAGCGGTTATGCCGTCAACCGCCGCCTTGATCTCGGTCCCTATTGTATAAGCGTTAAGGCCGAGCGCGTACACACGTTCACGGTCCAACTCAATTTCGATCTGCGGCAGCCCGTCGTTAAGGCTTACCTGCGGTTCAGTCACGTCCGGTATCCTCTCCTTCAACAGATCGGATATTCTGTCCGCTATGGCCTTTCCTTTTACCAAATCCTCAGTGTGCAGAACTATGTCAACAGGGTTGCTGCTGCCGCCCATCATCCCGCCGCCGCTGGAAAAGCGGAAACGAACGCCGGGAAACTGGTCAAAGTAGGGACGTATCGCGGCCTGAATCTCGTCCGCACTCATGATCTGGGAACCGAATTCCGGCAGGTTTATCCGCAACGAGCCTGAATTTGAACCGCCGCTTGAGAAACGCCCGCCGCCGCCGGCGTTAAGTACCAGGCGCTCATAGGCCTCTTTCCCGTCCTTTACCAACTCTTTCTTCACTATAGCCTCTACCTGTTTTAAGGTTTTTTCCGTTTCAGGCAGGGCCGTACCGAGCGGCATCGTAACGTTTATCGAAACGGAATCCGCCGCCGACTCAGGCATGAATATCCAGCCTATTTTGGGGACAGCCAGAATGCTCCCTATAAACAGCAGGAAAAGAAAACCCGCTACAAGCATCTTGTGCCGCAGCACCTTGGCAACCAGCTTCCGGTAGCCCGACTCCATGCCGTGCAGAAAGCGTTCAAAATAGCCGTCAATGACGGCAAGTTTGCCATCCAACGGCGCCTGCTTCCGGGTTAAAAGCGGCAGGTAGTGGCTTGAAAGGACGGGGACAAGGAATATAGCGACAAACAGCGATATTGCAAGCGAGAAAACGACGGTGAACGCCAGCCCCGCAAACATTTCCCCCGCCATCTCCAGTAGGCCCTGGAACATAACGAGCGGCAGGAATACGCAGAGCGTTGTAAGCGTCGAGGCCGCTATAGCGACTATCATCTCCTGGGTGCCCAAAACCGCCGCCGGCATCAGTTTCGCGCCCTTCTCACGGTAGTGGTAGATGTTTTCAAGGATCACTATCGAGTTGTCAACCAGCATGCCGACGCCGAGGAAGAGGCCGGCAAGCGTCATCAGATTCAGCGTAAGCCCCCAGAAGTACATCAACATCAGCGTTATAATGATGGAAACAGGGATGCTGATGCCTATTATGATGGTCGGCTTTATAGAACGGAGGAACAAAAACAGTATCAACACGGCAAGGACGGCGCCGCTGATCGCGCTGGACGTTACATTGTTAAGCGAATCTTCGATTATGTCGGTAGTGTTAAAAATCTCCGTGACCTTTACGTCGCTTGGCAACTCTTCCGCCAGCTTTACGAGCCGCTTGCGCACGTCCTTGGCAACCTGCACGGAATTCTTGCCGCTCTGCTTCTGCACGGAAAGCTGAACCGCCTCCTGCCCGTTCACATAGACTACGCTCGACTGGTCCGCGTAACCCTCCCGCACATCGGCAATATCGCGTAGGTATACCTCGATCGGCTGGCCCTGCCGTCCGTTGGCGCCGGTATTCGCCGCGTAGTATATGACGGTGTTCCGTATCTCGTCCAGCGTACGGTACTCACCCATCGTGTTCAGTATGTACGATATGCCGTTCTCCGTGATCGTGCCTGCCGCGACCTGAGCGTTCTGCGTGGACAGCATCTGCTGAAGCTGGGTAACGGTAAGCCCGTACGCTTCAAGCCGGGAGGACTGAATCTCTACCCTCACCTGCTTTTCACGTCCGCCATTTATGTTAGCTGTCGCTACGCCGGGAATCTGCTCCAGGCGCGGGACTATGGAATTGTCGGCAAGTTCCCGCAGGTCTTCCGGGGATCGGTTTTCCGATGTAACCATCATGCCCATCACCGGCATCATGGACGGGTCGAACTTGAAGATCGTAGGCGAGTCCGAACCGTCAGGCAGGTTGCGGCGCACCCTGTCCAGCGCGTCGCGGATCGAGTTTGTAGCGTCCGCAATATCGGTGCCATAGTTGAATTCGAGCGCTACCATACTGGAACCTTTGGAAGACGTTGAAGTTATCTGCTTCAGATTGGACACACTTGAAAGCGCCGCCTCTAGCGGGCGCGATATAGTGCGCTCCACCTCCTCAGGGCCCGCGCCGGTGTACGTTGTGGAAACCATTACATACGGATAGCTGACATCGGGGGTAAGGTCTATCGGCAGGTTGATCAGCGCGAAACCTCCAAGCCCGAACAACAGAACAAAGATTATAAGAAGCGTCGTGGGACGCGAAACAACTGTTTTTGCTAAACTCATTTTTACCCCTACTGTATGATGTTCACGCGGCTGCCGTCGGTAAGCGTGGTTTGTCCGCGCACTATAACCTCGTCGCCGGGCCGGAGTCCGTCCCTTATTTCAAACATATTATCTATGTTCAAGCCGGGTACGACAGGCGTCCGTACCGCCGTCCTGAGCTCAGGATCGGACGGGTCTACCTGCACGGTGTACACAAAGTTTTGTCCTGCCCGCTGTAGGACGGCGCCTTCCGGTACCGTGATCACGTTCTCCCTTTCTTCAGTGATGATCTTTACCTTGGCGAACATGCCGGCCTTTAACTTATCGTCCGGGTTGTCAACGTTTACCTTGATCATCATTGTGCGCGAAGCGGTGTCCACGACGGGGCTTATCTCGGAGATTCGTCCGCGGAAGTTATCGCCGGGGTATGCGTCGAGCGTTATTTCGCAGGGCAGGCCCATCTTTATCCGGTATATGAAGCGTTCGGCCACATAAAGCTCTATCTCAAGGCCGCCGTCGCCGGAAATAACGGCTATCGGTGAGCTTTGGCTGATCTTCATGCCGACCTGTCCCGGCAGGCTGGAAATAACGCCGGATATTGGCGCCCGCACAACGTTGGGTATGTAGTTCATTCCCGGCTGTGACGGATCAACCTCCGCTATCGGCTGATTCTTTGCTACACGGCTGCCTATGGAAATATAGCGCCGCGTTATCGTCCCCGCCGTATCGGAGTACACGTCCACGGACGAGCCGGACACCATATCGCCCGAAAGCGTAAGGTAGTCCGCTATCTTTCCTGTCTCCAGCGTAACGGTACTGATCGCGAACACCGGTTGCGTCTGCGCCTGTCCCTGCCCCTGTTCATTGGGTTTGCACCCGGCAAGCGTCAGAACAATCAGGATAAAAACGGCCGCGGACAGCGGGGCTTTTTGCGAATTTTTTGCTTCGATGATTTTCAAATGATCCTTCCTTGTTTTTGTCATTCAGACTGAGTCATTAGTGTTCCAAACGGAACGCCTATAGAGTATTCAAGATCTATGAGTCCTTGCAGATAGTTTGATTCCTGCTGGTACAGGCTGAGGCGGGCGTTGCGAAGTTGCTCTTCGGAGTTCTGCACCTGTAACAGGCTTTGCAGGCCGTTGTTGTACGCCCGCAAGGTCTCGTTGTAACTGCGTTCGGCAAGCTCCGCCGTCGCCCGCTGCGCCTCGATGCTGGCCCTGATCTGCTCCAGCGAATACACCTTGTTGTTGATGTCAAGCTCCGCGCCCTGCTCCGCATACGCTATAGAAATGCTCAACGTTTTAATGTTATTGTCCATATCCTTTATCGATTGTGAGTCCACGCTGAACGGGAGCAGGCTTGTGGCCGTCCAAGAAAGCCCAATCGTAAAGACCCCGCTTGTGGACAGCGCGTCCTGATTCAGCGTTGTCGCTGTACTTGAAAGATTCGTTTCCCCCCTCGTTTTTGAGCCGTTACCGGATAGCCCGCCCGTCCAGCCGAGCGAAAGGTTCGGCGTCAATTTCTGGTAAACTTGAGCCTTCCGCTGACTCAACAAGGTTCTAAGCTGCTGTTTCTGCACCAGAATATCGGGGTTGTTGTCTTTGGCCTGCCTTACCAACTCTTTCGTATCGAGCGGTATGTAGCGTGTACCGTCGACCGGCAGGGACAGTTCAAAGTCCGTATCGAGCGGGAGTCCGAGCGTCATCGCAAAGTTTGATTTGGCAAGGCGCAGCCCGTTTGCCGCCTGGTCTATCGACGGCTTCATCGTCTCGACATTCACGCGCGCCTGTAGGTAGCTCAGTTCAGGCTGCCTGCCGGCGCGGTACTGGCTTTCCGCCGATTTAGCCTGCTCTTCCGTGTTCCGCAAGCTTTCGTACTGTTGGCCCGCCTGTTTCTCCAGCAGCATGATGTTGTAGTAAGTCTTCCGCACATCCCGCTCCAGTTCCAGCTTTGCCTGCTCCAGCGAAAGCAAGCCTGTCTCGTAATCAAGTTTGAGCGACTTTATCCCTTCAAACAGCGCAAAGTTGATCGCAAGCTGTGCCTGCACCTGCCCCTGAAATCCTGTTGTCGATACACTCTGCATCTGTTCCGTTTGTCCCTGCGTCTGAAAATCACCGGTAGTTTTGGAATTTTGTGAATTGAGGTTCACCCCGCCCGACAGCCCCACCGTCGGCAAAAATTTGTTCCACACATAGTCCGAGGCGCGCTTTTTCGTGTCCGTGTTGATACGCTGAATTTCAAGAGTCAGGTTATTCTTGATTGCCAGTTCTACGGCCTCGTTCGGTGAAAGCTTGATCTTGCCGGCAGTTTCCTCCGCGACAAGAGCATCCAGGCAAAATACCTGGAATACGATGAATGTAAAAAATAGTAGATTCCTTTTAGTCATTGTCTCCTCTGTAAAAAAATAGTTTGTAAAAATAACTTAGCTACTGTCAGCTTGCGCCGTCCGTTCCCAGCGCAATAAATCTGTAAAGGCTTCTAAAGCTTTCATTGGGGATCGCCTTGTAGTCCATCGAATCCGGTTTTCTTACGAGCATATCTATTAAAAGAAACAAAACAACACCGCCTGTGGTTTCATCTATCAAGGTTTCGCCGGAAGTGTTTTTTATCTCCGAAAAAACCTGAAAAAACCTGCTGTGACAGTCCTCCCTGTCTTTCACAATTTCTCCTATACTGTCCATGCCGAAATCGATGCGCCTCGTCTTCAGGCTGCTTATCGCGGCAAGAAACTCAGGTTCCGAGGTGAGAAAGCCTTCGACCGCCCGTATCGCCAGGTAAAGCTGTTCTTCGGGAACGGCGGATTTTTTTGAAACAGCCTGAGCGTACTGTACTATGCCGTCAAACTCCTCCAAAAAAAGCTGCCTCAGCATGTCCCGCTTGCCGGCAAAATGGGCGTAAAGCCCGCTCTTTGAAAGCCCTGTTTTTTTTGCCACCATCGACATAGAGACAGCCCAGGGGCCCGCCGCCGCGACAGCGCTGGCAACCGCCTTGATCAGCCACCTGCGCCTACCCCCCCCCCCCCCTGTTTCACGCCATAAGGCGGCCCGTTCCAGCGTCTCCCAGTCAAGTGAGTCTATATTTTCCCGCCTGAAGCCCACACCGCGCCTTACAAAGCCGTCTACCTTCCCCCTGATCTCGGAAACGTCCGTTTCCAGCCGCCCCTCCGCCCACAAAAGCTTCATGGAATGGGCGACAATACAGAGCGAACAGGAAAGGATAAGCTGAAAAAGCGGCGGGTAGGCGTTTACCTCGCCAAAATTGGCTTCGACCTGACGTATTTTTTCAAAATCAAGCCCCTGCTCCCGTAGCCGGGTCGATACATTCAGCCCGCTTTCCGTATTTCCATGCACCTTTATCAGTGAAAATACAAAGTACCACGGATTTTTCGCAAAAAATTCCGTGATTTTATTGTTAATAAGCAGAACGTATTCCAAAATTTCAGTTTTACTGGCACCATTCTCCGCACGGCCAGTCGCTTTTTTAAAAAGCGGCCGGAGACTGTCGCCCAAACTATCAAAAAACATGTCGTACATCGCGCCGAGGATAGCATCCTTGCTCCCGAAATGGTGGTATAGCGCCGCCTTGCTTACACCGAGAGCGTCCGCCAGCGCGGACAGGCTGGTGGTCCGGTATCCCCCCGCGCCCCACGTTTCAAACGCGGCTTGTATAATTTCAAGCTTTCTCATATCATTTCCTATGCTTTTAACAATCAGAAGGGCGGCGGGTTACCGACCATTCGTTAAGTTTCGTTAAGATTATTGTTTCCAAAAAATAAAGTCAAGCGGCGGTACGGGGGCGGGCGATTTTACATTTAACGTTATATATGGATTTTAAAGGCGAATTTATGGCTATTTTTCCACATTTAGTGGGAAATGTAAAACAACCGCGGGGGCTCCCCTTATGCTTAGATTTAAAGTGGCGCAATTCGGGGCTTCACCCGGCCTTGCGATTATGCGATAATGAAACGGGGAAAATTGATGGCAAAGGTTAATAAACGTAAAATAATCATACTTTCATCCTTCTGCGGGGCGCTGCTTCTCGCGTACATACTTACTTTCGTGTTTGATCCGGAAAACAGCGCCGCGCGCGGGGCGTTTTGGACCGCTCTGGATCCGAAACTGAAGGACGATGTACGGCAGATCGAGCTTGCCGGGGACGCCAAGGTAAGCCTGGTTAACGAAGACGGGCGCTGGTTTGTCAGTTTTGAGGACGCGCTGTATCCTGCCCTTCAGGATAAGGTGGCCGGTATGCTTGACACGCTTACAGGCCGTGGCTCGTATCCTGTCCGTTCAAGGTCTGAGGCTGCGCAGGAAAAACTGACGCTTACCGACAAGGAGGCGCGGAGTATTGTTGTGCGCGGCGCTTCCGGCGACGTGCTGCTCAAGCTGCTTGTAGGAGCGCCGGACGCTATGTTAAAGGATGTTTACATAAGGTTGGAAGGCAGCAACGAGATACGTTCCGGCGCGGATCTGTTTTCACCGTTTTTTGGTGCCCGGAAGTCTTGGTACGAACTCCACCTGTTTCCGGACCGTGGGGTGAACGGCCTGAACTCAGGCTCGGTGCAGCGTGTCATAATTCAGCCTCCGCCTCCCGAAATAACCCGTATAAGCATAGAAGGCGAAGGCGGCGATTTTCCCGTCCTGCCGGAAGAGGGGTACACGCTGGTAAGGAACGATGGCGGCTGGCACTTGGATGGATCGGAGGAGGCGCTGGACGGGCAGGCGGTCGAAACATATATCCGCCGGATAATTGAATGTGCGGCGGATGATTTTACCCCGATACCGGGCGCGAACGATGCGGAATTCACGGATCCGGCATTTCCTTCGGGCAAACTTGTTCTGGAGGCCGGCAACGGCGCGCGCAGGACCGTGACGATAGGCCCTAAAGTTGCCGGCAAATTCAGCGCGGCGGTTTCCGGCTCCCCTTACGTGTACCTGCTTACAAACCTACAGCTGGAGCAGTTGTTTCAACGGAGCGATTCCTTCATAAAATAGATTTTGGCAGGCTATCGGTATGCCGCTTCTCCATAGGAGTCCGACAGGGAAGCGCTGATTTATTCGAATGCGCCAAGTCTAAGGAAGCACTGATTCATTCAATCGAGAATTCGCCAACTATGTTGGCGCAATCGGTGCTACTTTAACGTGAATGTCAACTTTGTTGACACATTTGCGTAATAGAGTTGTTCAGAAACCTCAGTTTCTGAACAACTTCCGCTGAAAAACCTGTTCAAAAACCCGTGGGCTTTTGCCCACATTCAAATAGGTTCTTGAACAAGTCCAATGAAATGAGCTCTCTCCTTAGGGAAACGCGATCAGCGTCAAGTTAATCAGCGTTTCCCTAACGGAATATCCGTCAATCCGTGTTGACAAGATTTTTCATTATATATTCACGGCGTTCCGGCGTGTTCTTTCCCATGTAAAAGTTAAGGACCTGCGGAACTTTTTTCAGCGTATCAACCGCCACCGGCACGAGGCGCATACCCGCCCCGATAAACTGGCCGAATTCTTTTGGGCTTATCTCGCCTAGGCCCTTGAAACGGGTAACTTCACAGCCGCTTCCCACCGCTTTAAGCGCCTCGTCCCGTTCCTTTTCGTTATAGCAGTAGCGCGTCTCCTTCCTGCCGCGCACCCGGAACAAGGGCGTTTCCAAAATAAAAACCTTGCCGGCCGTGACAAGCTCCTCAAAATACGACAGGAAAAAAGTCAGCAGCAGGTTACGTATATGAAAGCCGTCAAAGTCCGCGTCGGTCGCTATTACGATACGGGCGTAGCGCAGCCCTTCCAAAGTATTTTCGATTCCAAGCGCCATCATCATGTTGTAAAGTTCATCGTTCCTGTATATCGAGGCGCGTTTTTTGCCGTACATATTTTCCGGCTTGCCGCGCAGAGAAAATATCGCCTGTGTCATCACGTCGCGGCTTGATACCATGGAGCCGGTAGCCGAATCTCCTTCCGTGATAAATATTGTCGTTTCGCGGCCCTGCCCGCCGTCTTCAAGATGGTACTTGCAGTCCTTTAACTTTGGTATTTTTATCGCGATTTTTTTCGCCGCCTCGCGCGCCTCTTTTTTTACCGAATTCAACTCGGTACGCAGGCTTTCGTTTGCAAGGATTTTGCTTTCCAGCTTTTTGGCCGTTTCCGCATTTTTATGCAGCCAGTCTTCAACCGCTTCCTTGCATTCCTGAACGATCCAGGAGCGTATATCAGAATTGCCCAGTTTGTTTTTTGTCTGACTTTCGAACACGGGATTCTTCAATTTAACCGCGACCGCGGCTATGGCGCCCTCCCTTATGTCCTCGCTCCTGTAATCCTTCTTGAAATACGCCTGAACACCCTTCAAAAACCCCTCTTTGAACGCGGAAAGGTGGGTTCCGCCGTCGGACGTATGCTGTCCGTTCACAAATGAAAAGTACGCCTCCCCGTAATTATTCGTATGGGTAAACGCGAATTCTATTCTTTCACCCTTGTAGTACGCCGCCGGGTAGAGGCAGGATGCGTCATTTTCACCGCCCGTTTCCTCCCATAGCAGATCGAAAAGGCCGCGCTCGGAAACATATTTTTTTCCGTTAAAGTTTAGCGACAGCCCGGTATTGAGCCAGGCATAAGTCTTTATCCGTTTTTCGGCGAATTCCATGTTGAACATGTAGGGGCCAAAGATTTTTTCGTCAGGGCGGAATTCGACAAACACGCCGTTCTTTTGATTCTCCTTTAGTTTGCCGCCGCGCTCTTTCACAAGATTTCCGCACTCAAAAACCGCCTCCGCGAATTTCCCGTCACGCACGGAAACAACCCTAAAATGCGACGAAAGCGCGTTCACGGCCTTTGTACCGACGCCGTTTAGCCCCACGGAAAATTGAAACACGTCGTCGTTATACTTCGCGCCGGTATTTATTATCGAAACGCAGTCAACCAGCTTCCCAAGGGGTATGCCCCGTCCAAAATCCCGCACCTTGACAAGGCCGTTTTTAATTTCAACTTCAATGTTTTTTCCGTTGCCCATTATGTACTCGTCAACGGCGTTGTCAATTATTTCTTTTAACAGCACATAAATGCCGTCATCCGGATTCGAACCGTCGCCCAGCCGTCCGATATACATACCCGTTCGCAGGCGTATATGTTCCAGCGAGGACAAGGTCTGTATCTTCGATTCGTCATAGACGGTAGATTTTTTTTCTTTCAAAACAAACTCCCGGAATACGCTGCCGTTATTTTGAAGGGGGGCGCATTTTCCACACCTGCGTCGGCACACAGCCGCCCCGTTTACGCGCCCCCCTACGCTCCATACCCGCTACGCTCCGTACCAGAAACACGCGGGGATAACCGCGTAGCGCTTATTCCGCTACCCCCCAATCCGGGGCATTAACGATGCCCCCCCCCCCCCCTATCAGGGGCGTACCCGCCTTGTTTTCGCCGCCTACAGCCCGGCGCGGCGGCCTGTAACACGGATAATTTTAGTATGTTTTGAAATTGAATTACAAGAGCAATTTTTGGTTTAAGCCCGGCGGGCGGCAAATTGCATCAGCCTGTCGCGCTTGCGGGGTTTTCAAGACTTTTTCGTTAAAAAGTCATAAACCCCGCGCCGCGTTGAGCCACGCTCATCCGGCCTGCCGCGAACCTTTGGTTTGTCAGGAATTTGCGCGCGGCGCAAGGCGGCAAGCGACGCGGGGATAGAAGCTGATAGCCCGGCCCGCGCTTTGCGCCCCGAGTCCCCCGTAAGGGGAGACTTCCCTCCATGGCTCCGTTTTACCTCGACAGCAGTTTGTGTAGTTTTTCGCCCAGCTCTACCGCTTCTTTCGGGGTAGCTATCGACGTTTCGATAAATATGCCCTTGCGTCCAAAAAAGTCAATGATTTTCTTTGAGTAGGCGGCGAGGTCGGCGTTCGGGTCGTTGATATGGTCCCAGTAGAAGTGACGCAGGAACAGGGCAGTCTTGCCGGCGGCGGCGTCCCGTATCTTTGCCCAGTCCCCGGTCTGCGGAATAGTAAAGTCCAGCCCCGTTAGGCCGGGAATCTCCATCATCGCGCCGACGACATTGGCGACATTGCCGCAGGAATGGACCACTACGCCGCCGAATTCCTCCGCTATCATCCCGTTGTACTTTACGCCGTACTCGCGGTACAGGTTGGGTGAAAGCAGCGCGGCCGTATCATCGCTTACGCGGATGCCCAGCTCACGCGGAACCGCCCAGAATTCGTGGCTTATGCCGTACAGGTTTTTTATCCGCTTAAACTGTTCATGGATGTACTGGATGGTCGCTTTGGTAACTTTTTCCATCAAACAGTGTACTTCGTCAGGATAAGTCAGGGTCGCCTCGATAAAAGAAGTGTAATCCCAAATCTCGGAGGCGGTAACGAGCGGTGAGGGGACGTTTACGACACGCAGCGGAATATCGCTGTTTGCCTGTAGCCATTCGACGCGATCCCAGGCCCGTTTGTAAACGGGGTTGTTCACAACATCAGGAAGTTCCAGCTTGTAGACATCCTCGGCGTTTTCTTCCCGTATCATGGCCTTGATCCAGGGATCGGCCTCGTTGTTCACCGTGTACTCACAGCCGAAGGCCGCCGCGACTATGCCTATACCCTGATTCGTTTTGATGTTGGGATAGCCGTAATCGTAAATTCCTTCACGTTGTTTTATGTATTCTTTGGTAAAATCGAGCTCCGCCTGGGGACTTTCGTAAAA
>JAITKQ010000004.1 GCA_031278295.1 Spirochaetaceae bacterium
ATGCCGTCCTTTTCCGTGAAGTTTGTGCCGTTTATCGCGTTGTATAACTCCGGAAGCCTCTCCTTGTCGTTAAACAGGAGGGTGAATACGCTGTCCTTGTACTCGCGGTTTATGCCCATAGGCCTTAATATATCCTGTTTCGGGCGGCTTATCAAGTATTATGGGCTGACTGACACTGGGCAGGGGCGGGAAAAAGATGACTGACACCGGCGGGGGCGGGCGATTACGACTGGCTTAGCCGCCGCCCTCCGGAGAATTTACGCTTTACGGGATATTTGGTATTCTCAATCTGACGGGATTGGGGAGCCGGAGCCGGCTGCGCTTCGCGCGTAAAATACCGGAAAAATCGCCGCGAGGCGGCTATACCTCCGGCCCAAGCCATTTTCCCACGTTCACCGCCGGTCTCCGCCCCCTGTGAAGCGTCCTATAGGGAAGGTATGCCAGAGCTTTTCCCGGATCAAATGGATACAAAATCCCTATACGTTTATCCTGAAAAAGGTACGTGTAAGCTTTCCGGTGATAATCTAAAACAGGGTTGACGGAGGGGTTGATGCAATTTCCCATCCAAGAATTGGGCCAAATTCGGCAATAAATTGAGTATTTTTGCCTTTTATGCCCACTCAATGTGTTTATCAACCTACTTTACGACTAACACCGCGTTTCTGTACGGTGAATGTGGCGTATAGATATGCCGATATTGAATCGGGGATATGTTTTGTTGAAACTTTACGGTCGGTATATTTTTTTTCTTTGTTTTCCACTCATTTTTCCGGAACCGGTACATGCCCATCCTGATATACAGTATTTTGAAAAATCAGGAATAGTTCAGCGTATAAGCTGGGAGGCAGGGGAAGATGTTTTGAAGTATGAGATGGTGATCGAAAAGAGGAACGAAGCCCCGGACGAGAACGGTTTTACGCCGATTCTGTCGGTGGCTACCGGTGAAACAAACGCGGAGCTGTCGCTGGACCCCGGAGAATACCGCTACCGCATCATAGTCTACGACCTGTTGGGAAGGATGCGGCCGCCTCCCGAATGGGCGCGGCTTACCGTTATTCCCGCGCTTCAGCCGGAAATTGTTTCGGTGAATCCGCCCGAACTCATGTTATACGACAGGTCTACCGGCGCGGTGCTCAAAATTACAGGCCGCAACCTTCTTCCGGACGCGGAGGTACGGCTCACATTTAGCGGCGGAGGCGTAACACTGCCGCTGGACAAGAACAGCTACAGGCCAAATGAAAACGGCAACAGCGCGGAGTTAAGGCTGGATGGTCTGCCGCTTGAAGAAGGTTTTTACGACATAGTCGTAACGAATCCCGGCGGCATCAGCGGTTCATGGCGTAATTTTAAGGTCGGAAGCCAGCCCCGAAAAACAAGACCCTTTACCTTATCCTTTGCCGAAGCGTACAACCCGCTGATCCCTTCCTACGGTTTGCTTAACGAATATATGGGCCAGGACGTGTTTCCGGCAGGCGCCTCGCTCCGTTTTGGCTTAAACAGCAAAAACAAACGCTATGGCGCGGTTGGGGTAGAATTACAGATGTTCTGGCACTATCTTTACAATACAGGACCGATTCTTATGACGGGCCACATGTTTGACGCCCAAATAAACCTGTTGTATCAAAAACTGATACTGAGGCAAAAAGCCGCGCTTAACGTTCGCGCAGGCGGCGGGCTTGCCTATTATTTGGATTTGCAAATAAAAACAGGCAATGATTTGTTATCGGCGGAAAGCAAAACCTTGCTGCCATTGGCGGCGGTTTCCGTCTCGTTCACATGGTTCTTTCACGAGCCGTTTTTCCTTGAGCTGGGTTCCGAATTTGTCCATATTTTTTCCGCCGAAAAACCGCAATCCGCCTATATCCGCCCTTCGCTTTGTCTGGGCTTCCAAATATAGCGCCGGCCCGGCGAACCGGAAGTTTATTGCCTGAAACCCCAAAACATCGGCCCGGCAGTTTTACATTTACAAAAATTTTTCATGTAATTCGGGCGCATTTCCGGCCCTTCGTGCCGGAAACCAGGCTTTGCGGGGTTCCGCAAGGCAAGCCCCTTGGGTTACCCCTCCATTCCCTCCGCGAAGGTGTTCGCGCCCCTCCAATCCTTTGCGCGTTTCGAGCACGGCGCCTTTTTTTTCGTTGCTTTTTGATAAGGGGTTTTATATTCCCGTGTTACCGCCTGTTTTTCTTTCATGTTTAACCCCATTATTATAATTTGCCCTTACTTTTTCAAAATGAGGCACGGCCTCTTTTCGGCTAGATTAATTATTAGGCAACGCGATATGCGTGATGAGACATTTCAAAATGTAACCGAAAAGGACTGGGTAAGACATTATGAAAATGTAACTTTAGCTTTATGTATAGACCAAAGATTGTCAATAGCCTTGTTCAGGTTATATTAGACTTGTTTAATAACCATCTAAACTTTTCTGTCATAATTTATAATACCACAAATCAAGGTCATTCTTAGTGAATGTCGATTACAGCAATGTCCCCGATAAGGATACGCCATGC
>JAITKQ010000104.1 GCA_031278295.1 Spirochaetaceae bacterium
TCGCAAGGAATTGGAATAGGGCGCGGACTGCAACCGCAATTTTACATTTGGCCTATAATTGCCGAAAAAACCGTCGTGCGCGAAGAGCGCAAGGGATTGGAGGGGCGCGAAGCGTTCGCGCGGAGCGTTCGCGCGAAGTGTTCGCGTAAGGGAATGGAGGGGCAACCCAAGGGGCTTGCCTGGCGGAACCCCGCAAAGCCCGGTTTCCGGCACGAAGTGCCGGAAATGCGCCCATATTACCTGAAAAATCTTTGTGAATGTAAAAATACCGGACTGCAACCGGGAGCGGGCGCGTATAAAAATAGAAAAGCGGTGTAGCTTGCGGTTGTAAGCGGCATGGTTTTTCAGGGTGCCAGGCGAAATACGTTGTTTGCCTGTTACTTCACATTATAATTTGTTTACCGGACACACTTTATCACGCCCTTTCCCATGACTTCCACGAAGCTTGGCGCGAAGCGCCGGGCCGGGCCGGACGGGTATGGTGGATTAAACGGTGGAAAAAATGTAAGCTGTTGAGTATGCAGATATCTGATACGATGATAACCCTTACAATACAAATAGGCGTACTCCTGTTTGCCGTACGTGTAGGGAGGCGAATAGTAAGGTACTTTGGTATACCGTCAGTTTTGGGTGAACTTGTCGCGGGTATCGTTATAGGCCCGTTCGCGTTGGGCCGCGTACCGCTGCCGGCCTTTCCCAAGGGGCTTTTTTTTGTGGAAAAACTTACCGGAAACATGGCTGTAAGCCCGGAACTGTACGCCATTTCTACCATAGGCTCTATAATACTGCTGTTTTCTTCCGGCCTGGAAACGGATCTCGGCCTGTTCCTGCGGTATTCGCTGGCCGGCGGGATAGTAGGGATCGGCGGGGTGCTGGTATCCTTCATTTCGGGGGTGGCGATGGGGGCGCTGTTTCTGGGGTATACCGTTACCGATCCGGTTTGCCTGTTTCTGGGGGTTATGTCAACGGCTACATCGGTCGGGATAACGGCCCGCATACTGTCCGATCAAAGGAAAATGGATTCGCCTGAAGGCGTAACCATAATGGCGGCGGCGGTTTTTGACGATGTGCTGGGCATCGTCATCCTGGCTGTGGTTTTGGGTTTTGTAACTCTGATAAGAGGTGAGGGCGGCTCGTTCAACGCCGTCAATTTGATAGGCATATCTGTAAAAGTTTTTGGCATTTGGCTTGGTTTTACCGTTTTGGGGCTGGTATTTTCCAAAAGAATCGCGGCTTTTCTTAAATTATTCAAGCAAAGTTATGATTTTTCGGTACTTTCTCTGGGTCTGGCGATGATACTGGCCGGTATTTTTGAGGCTTACGGCCTGGCGATGATCATCGGCGCCTATGTGATGGGGCTTTCACTCTCGAAAACAGACATAGCCGCGCTGATTCAGGAACGGCTGCACGGGCTTTACGAGTTTTTTGTGCCGGTTTTCTTTGCCGTGATGGGAATGATGGTAAATATGCAGGATATTTTGTCAAAAAATGTGCTGATTTTTGGAGCGATCTATTCCGTTACGGCGATACTGGCAAAGGTTATCGGTTGCGGGGGGCCTGCCATGCTGCTGGGCTTTAACCTGAAGGGCGGCCTTCGTATAGGGATGGGCATGGTACCGCGCGGCGAGGTGGCGCTTATAATAGCGGGCATCGGTATATCGTGGGGAATTCTGGGGGAACGTCTTTTTTCGATAATAATTTTGATGACGCTGGTTACCACAATCATGGCTCCGCCCCTGATCAACATCACGCTCAAAATTCCCGGTTCCGGCGTGAAAAAAGACGGCATGGGGGAAGACTCCGCCTCAGCAAGCTGGGAATTCTATTCGAACGCGATCGCCAGCATCGTGATGGATACGCTGCTCAACAACCTAAAGGCGGAAGGTTTTTTTGTTCAGATGCTGAACATTGACGAGGGTATCTCGCAGGCGCGTAGGGGCGACATAGTGCTGTCGATAAAGGAATCTGAAAATACCGTCCAGATTGAGACGGCCGGCGCCAACATGAATTTTGTAAAAATGGCTATGTACGAAGCCATAATCGAACTTCATTTTACAGTTGTCAAACTTAAAAACCTGTCGTACACGGACGTACTTAAAAAAGAAATATCAGGGATGGGCGGCGCTGTGCCCTGCGACGCGCTGGAACTGATTCAAGCCAACTGCATCGTGACGGACCTGAAAGGGGAGACGAGGGAGGAGATAATAGCGGAACTTGTGCAGCACCTTGCCTACAAGGGAAAGCTGGATGACTATGACCTTGTATTACACGATGTACTGCAACGTGAAAGCATAATGAGTACCGGCATGGAGCGCGGCATAGCGATACCGCACGCAAAAACCGAAGGTGTGAAGGAAACCGCCGTTGCGATAGGCGTCAAGAAGACCGGAGCGGATTTTGGCTCTGTGGACGGAGAAAATACGCGCATCGTGATACTTGTCGTTTCTCCGCTTAAAAGGCATACCCGGCACATACAATTTCTTTCAACAATATCCGCGATTTTCAGGGACAAGGAAATTGTGGAGAGGGTGGTAAACGCCGAAACCCCCGCCGCTGTCATGGAAACGCTGCACGGTTAGGGCCGTATTTTTCGGATCAGGGGCTTGGGTATGAAAAGAATCAAGGCGGTATTCCTCGACATTGACGGTACACTGATTGACGGCGCAACGGGGCCTTTTCCGGACGATATTGCCCTTATCGAGGCGGTTCACGAGGCCGGACACAAGGTATTTCTTGCGACCGGCCGCTCCTTGGCGGCCCTGCCGCCCGTATTAAAAAACGCGCGCTGGGTCGATGGCGTTATAGCGGGTTGCGGCGCGACGGTGAGTCTTTACGGCAATATTATTTATCGGAAATTCGTAGCGCCGGAGCTGTTGCCCGAAATATCCGGACTATACCTTAAAAATGGCAAATGGTGTGTTTTTGAGGGGGAAACGGGCATTTTTGCGCTGGGAAGCTACCTTATTTTTGACTACGGTGAACCGGTCTATATGATCGGCGACCCGGGCGATTTCCGGCGGAAGTACAGTGGCGAGATCATCACCAAGGTTACGATGGAGGGCTTTTTGACGAGCGAAGAACGGGCCGTGTTTGAACCGGCCCTGCGCGTGATTGAGTTTGCCGCCTATTCGGAAGCGATCGTTGCCGCTGAGTCAAAGTTGCGCGGTATGGACAGGGTGCTTGCCGCCCTGGGTTTGAACAGGGACTCTGCCGTTGCGATAGGCGACAGCGAAAACGATATTGACATTGTAAAGGCCGCCGGTTTGGGCATAGCAATGGGCAACTCCCGCGACGCGCTGAAGGCGGCGGCAAAGGCGCATACCGGCGACGTTGGCCGCGGCGGTGTGGCGGACGCGCTGAAAAAGTATGTTTTGAACGATGCCGAAACGGAACCTTAAAAACTGTCCGGAACTTTCAGACTGCCCCGCTTTGTCGTTCCGTCCGCGCCCGACAGTAGCCATTCCGTTTCGTAAAAACGGAGCATGGCCAGCAGTTTGCCCGAAGCGCCGTCGTACCACGACACCGTGCCATCGTCGTCAAGCGCGGCAAAGTTCCCGTTACACGGCAGCAGTTTTCGTGGGAATGCGGGAACACGGTCTATTACTTTTTTTACCCCGCTTTCCACGTCCCCGTCCGGGACGATGAAGGCCTCCTCGCTTCCCGCGGTACTTGCAAAACGCGCGGCAAGGCCGTCTTCACCGGTCGCGCCGTACTCTATGAACAAGAAATCCGTGTCCTCGCCTCTGTACTCAAGGATCGTGTCTGAAGCGTACGGCTTCTGCCTGTTAAACCTTATTACTTGGGTACTGAGATCCGGACCGTTAGTCTTGAGGACGGCGGCGTAAATGTTACCCGGAGGGTTTTTGTACAGCGTGAAGGCGATGGGCGCGGGGTAGGCCGCCGGTAAGGTTTCGCCGGTAAGGGTATCGGCAAGCAGGAAGGGGCTTGAGTTCCTCCCGGCTTCAGCGTTACGCGCTACCAGGATGTTCCGCCCGTCGATAAAAACCGCGTCCAGCAGCAGGGCCGAGTTGTACGAGAACAGGCGGCGGCCGTCTTTGGAGGAAAATACATTTATGCCGCCGGAAAGATCCAGAAATAAAACCTTGCCGCCGTCTATCGCCGCGTTCCGCAAGGGACCGGGCGAATTCGAAGCGTTAAACAGGTAGCCCGCGCCGGGCGGGCCCTCCGGTATCTTTACAAACGGGAAGGTACGCTCGGGCGGCATCGTGGACGTTTCCCATTCGCCGTAATGCCAGAACAGGAAAGAGCCGCCGCCGTCTGATGTAACGCGGTTCGACGAATTCGTGCCGAAGAGGGTTATCGAATCGGATGAGGACAGGCTGTTAAAATCGTCGGGTATGAAGGCCCCGCAGCCCTTCTCGTCCGTAAACGCGATAAGGCCGGGTGATGCCGCCGCGTCCAGAAGGCGTCTCTGATTCTTGAACGAAAAGAAAAGCGCCTCGTCAGCGTCGTCCACGGCAATGGCGAGCAGCCCGTCATCGCTGCCGCCCAGGAATTGCCGCCCGTCCAGCGGCGCGGTGGTGGAAAGCACGGCGTTCATCCTTACAAGCGTTTCGCCGCGCTCCACGGATCCTGTCGCGTTCACGGTAAAGAGCTCCCGTTTAAGGACGCCGCCCCCGTCCTCTTTACCGTATATGTACGAGACGCGGAAAAACGAAGTATCGCCGGCGCGGAACAAAACGCTGTCCGCGACCGCTTGGGTCTCGAAAAAAATCTTGCCGGAAACGGCATCTATCAAAAGTAGCCGGCTGCCGTCCTGTCCCGCAAGAAAGCGGTAATTACCAAATACAAGCGGCGTACTTAAATTTGCCGGTACGGTGAAACTCTGCAAGAGCCTTGATCCGTCCAAATCCCAGTAGGCCAGGACGCCCAACGATGAGTATGTCTGCAAGGTGGTCTCGGTGCGGTTGCTTACCGCGAAAGTAACCGCATAGCCGCCCGGCATTTCCCCGCGCCGCTCGCCGGTTTCGGAATCAAAAATCAGGAGTCCGTCAGGAGAACTGAGCACGAGGTATTTGCCCTGCGCCGTGTACCCGCAATAGAGCACGGGATTCGTTACAGGAAGCGTGAAACGCCGTTCCTTTTTCGCATAATCCCAGACGGACACACGGTAAAAATCTATGCCGTCGCTTTCGTACACGACGGCCTCGCTGCTTGCGGGGCGCACGGCAAGTTTTTCAAGCGGGTAGCGGCTCAACTGAAAGCGTTCCCGCGCCGCCCGCGCCTCGCCGTCCCATATTACGACAGAACCGTCCTCGCCCGCGCTGAGGATGAGGCCCGTCCCGTCAACGGCTATACAGTTTAGCGCCCCGCGGTGGGACGGCGCGACGAAGTCGTTTTCGGGATGCGTTACCCAGCTTTCTACCGCGTTCCCCGGCACGTTTACCGGTAAAAGTAAAATGAGCGTGAGGGTAAAGATCGCCGTACCGGGGCGTCGCGCCGCGGAATACGAGGTTCCGGGGGTTTGGGGGCGGGAGGGGGCCTTTGATCCGGCAAAACCGCGCCCGTGCGCGGTACCGGGGAGTACGCTGAGGGAGTCTGCCGGCCCCCAGGAGAGGGGGGTGTCCCCGCAACGGCGGCGGCGTAGCTGCCTGAGTGCGGGGCAGGGGGGAGACTTCCCCCCCGAATTTAGAAAAGACCTGAGTGGAAAACGGAAAGCGTCCATTTTTACCCCTTTACAAGAAACAGGATGTCGCCGAACACGGCGAACAGCATCAGCGCGCCTATCAGCACGATGCCCGTGGTCTGGTAGGCCGAGATGAAGCGGGGGTGAAGCGGGCGGCGGCGCACCATTTCGATTAGAAACAGCACGATTAAGCCGCCGTCGAGTACCGGGAGGGGCAGCAGGTTCATCACGGCGAGCGCGATTGAAATCAAGGCCAGGAAGTTGGCGGTGGAACGGAAACCCAGTCCCATGCTTTGGCTAAAGCTGTCCGCCGCGATCTCGCCCGCCATGTACGTGACACGGACCGGGCCGGATACGGCTTTTGTAAGGTCAACGCCCCGGAAAAGCAGCGCGAGGCTACGTACCGAGATGACCAGCATATCCCACATCTCGCTAAAACCCTTGCCTACCGCGCCGAAAACAGAGTAGCCGGGGCTGCGGTATGTTAGCATACGCCAGTTTATCCCCAGCGGGACACTTTCGTCCCGGGGGACTGAAAATTCCAGGCTGACAGCTTTGCCGCCCCGTTCCGCCTTTATGTCCAGGACTTGCGGACGCGCTCCGCCGTCAAGAATTTTTAGCAGCGCGACGGAGTACAAAAACGGTTCCCCGTTTACCGAAACTATCCGGTCGCCGCTTAAAAGCCCGGCGCGGGAGGCGGGGCTGTCCGGCAGTACGCTTTCTACCACCGGGTCGGCCCAAAAGTAAACGCCTATGCGGCCCGCGCCGCTCGATTTTTCCATTTCGGGCTGGATGAGCAACTCGATTCTTTGGGGCCGTCCGCCTGAGTCTTCCCGCAAAACAGCAAACCTGAGCTCTTTTTCCGCGTTTATCGCTATTAAATTCTGGATGTCCCTGTAGTTTTCGACTTTTTTTCCGTTGATTTCGATGATTCTGTCGCCTGTTTTAAGCCCGGCGCGGGAGGCGGGGTAGTCTTCGTCAGGAAAAACGTCGGAAACCAGCACCACGCGGTTTCCCATCGTCGTAAATTCGAAACCCGTCCCCCAAATTACCGTAAAAACAAGCGCGGCAAAGATTAGGTTGAAGAGGGGGCCGGCGAACGCGACAAAGATTCGCGCCGGGGGACGGGCCCCAAGGAAGGTTCCGGCATCCCGCGCAAGGCCGTCGCGCCTGTTTTTCCACGCCTCCTCGAACTCGTTTTCGCCGCGCATCTTGCAGTAACCGCCTATCGGAAACACCCCCAGCCTGTATTCGACCCCGCCTATTTTCTTTGCGAGGATCGGCTTGCCCCAGCCTATCGAAAACGCTTCTACGTCTATTCCGGCAAGACGCGCCGCTATGAAATGTCCCAGCTCGTGTACAAAAACAACAAGGCCAAGCCCGATAAGGCCCAGCAAAATTTTTACAATCAACATAAACCTCCACGGTTATTCGCAGTGGGGTCTAATACCCCGCCCCTTGAGGCGGTTAGAATTAGTAAATACTCACGAAAAATGGTAGTAGACCACGGCCTCTACCGCGTGTTTAGTGTGCCACTTGCACACCAAACAGCGGGCAAGCCGTGCGGCTTGTCTTACAGAACGAACCTCGTAAATGATGCAACGCTTACAAGATAGAGGCTGTAAACAAAGTGCAATAATGGCTGTTTTTTGAAGGTTCAGGCGGACAGTTTTCCATGTTTACGGTTCATTTCCGCGGCTGTCAGGTTGCTTCCCCTCCCTATCCCCTGTTTT
>JAITKQ010000148.1 GCA_031278295.1 Spirochaetaceae bacterium
CCCCCCGCCCGGCCCCCCCGCCCCCGCCCCCCCGCCCCCCCCCCCCCCCCCCCCCCCCCCCCCCCCCCCCCCCCCCCCCCCCCCCCCAAATTTGTTGACCTTTGTCCATAAATCGGCGCCTTCCCGGGAAAATCCGTGACTCGGCAAGGCATCATGTGAAGGCTGAGGCGCATATACCAAGCCTTGAAAAGTAACGCGCCGGGGACAGATTTATCTATGGAGGCGCTCCTATGATACCAAAAATAATTCACTACTGCTGGCTTTCAGACGACGCGATTCCGGAAGCGTACAGGCGCTACATGGAAACGTGGAAAGAGAAGCTCGGCGATTACGAATTCGTGCTGTGGGACACGAAACGTTTTGATGTCGGCAGCGTCGTTTGGGTAAAGCAGGCCTTTGACGTTGGGCTTTACGCCTGCGCCGCCGACTATATAAGGCTGTACGCCGTCTACACGATGGGCGGTATTTACCTTGATACGGACGTGGAGGCGGTAAAACCGTTTGATGAACTGCTCGATTCCGGCATCATGCTTGCCTATGAAAATCACCGGAGCGAAAACATTGAAGCCGGATGCTTTGGCGCGCAAAAGGGCCATCCTTTTATAAAAAAATGCATGGAATATTTTGAAAACACCCCGTTTTTTGACCCTGAAAAACTGCCGGAAATAATGAAGCTGGACCGTTCGGAACGGCACGGCTTTATCGATCCGGTTATAGCGCCGGACTTAATGCGGGCCGTCCTGAAAAAATATTTTTCGTCCGAAGCTTACAAGATATATTCAAACGATTACTTTACCGCAAAAAATGTTATGACAGGGGAAATAGAAAAAACAAACAATACTTTTACGATACATCATTTTGGAGCGCAGTACCACACGGATGAATGGCGCGCGATCCGTGAAAAGGAACACGGGATAAATAAAAAGTTTGGTCAGGATTCGCCTGTGTCACGGCTTTTGATACACGCGCTTTACTTCAAAAACAGGGCGCGTAAAGAAGGCTTTTGCGGCGCGGTACGGTATTACTTCAAAAAATATTTTAGGCGTGGATAAGTGTGCCTATATAGCCGCCACCGCACAGAATTTGGCGGAGGTTGTCCAGATCGCCGCCTGAGGCACAGATAACGCTGATGCCTGAGTCCTCGGCGTTGCGGCTGGCGACAGGGTCAAACGGAACATTTTTGCCGGGCGTCCAAACATCGCCTGTCAGCGCACGAAAGTCTTTCCAGCTTATGCTGTCGATTGGTTCCGCTTCGGGCTTGGTTTTTGGATCCGCCGTGTATACCTTTTCGATGTTTGAAAGGTTTATCACGGTATCCGCTCCAAAACGCTTTGCCAGCAACACCGCGTCGTTGTCGGAGGAAAAGCCCGGTTTCCACCCGGCCGCCAGCAGCACCTGTCCTGTAAAGATGCTTTCCGTTGTCCCCGCACCGGGGTCAACAACGACATCGTCCTTGCAGTAAGGGCCAAACAGGGCCTTTACGAGTTGGGCGTTAAGGCGCGTCGCCATTATCCCTATCCAGTCCGCCTGGGCATCGTTTGGGGCAGCGCCTAGCGCCCCGCACAGTTGCCGGTACGCCGCCTGCCAGCTTCGCGCCGGCCCGCCGCCTCCCGCAACGATTATAAAGCGGACGGCGCCGTTTTCCATCACGAAGTCCTGGATAAGCCGCACAAATTTTTGCAGAAAAACGCAGTCGACCTTATCGGGCGCGAGTATGGAACCGCCAAGGGAAATGACTCTGGTCATGGGAGTGCGCTTTAACTATGCCTTTACGGAGATTTTTCGCGTAACAAAATCGCTTTTTAGGCAGCGCGCGCAGACTTTAAGCGTTAGCGTTGTACCCTCAACCTCGGTTTTAACCTTTTTAATGTTTGGCTGCCAGGTTCTCCGTGTACGGTTCTTGGCGTGGCTTACTTTGTTTCCCGTTATCGTATGCTTTCCGCAAATATCGCAAGTGCGTGACATGATTAACATCCTTAAAATAAATATCCGCGCCCTAGGGCGCTCTCTGACCAAAACGATACAGGTTTTTCCCCGTCCCGTCAATAGGGCGCCCTGCCTAATCAAAAATGTAACCGGAAAGAGGCCGTGTACGAAACGCGCAAGGGATTGGAGGGGTGCGAAGCGTTCGCGCGAAGTGTTCGCGGAGGGAATGGAGGGGCAACCCAAGGGGCTTGCCTGGCGGAACCCCGCAAAGCCCGGTTTCCGGCGCAAAGCGCCGGAAATGCGCCCGAATTACATGAAAAATTCTTGTAAATGTAAAACTGTTGCACGGACGGACTGTCATCCTTGCGCTTACTTTTTAAAATGAGGCATCCCGTACAACCCGCGCGTTGAACGCGCGCGTTCAACGCGGCGCGAATTTTCCTGTTGCCTGAAGTACGGAACAAGGGTATATTCTTAGTTTATGCGTATAGAAAACGACATACTTGGGGAGCTTGACTTGCCGGACGATGCGCTGTACGGCATACACAGCCTGCGGGCTAAAGACAACTTCGCGCTGGAATACAAAACCACAAATCCGCGACTCATACGCGCAATCGTTACGGTGAAAAAGGCCGCCGCCCTTACCTGGGCCGGCATAGAAAAAACTGTCCTGAACAGCGAGGCCGGCGCAAAAAAATTCGACGCGATTGCCGGGGCCTGCGACGCGCTGCTCGCGGAGTCCGAAGATTCGCAGGCGTTTAAAAGCGCTTTTATCACGGACGCATTGCAGGGCGGGGCCGGCACCTCGACGAATATGAACGTAAACGAGGTAATCGCGAACCTTGCGTTGCGCGGACTCGGCGAAAAAGAGGGGTCTTACCGCATTATCCACCCGCTTGATGATGTGAACCGCGGACAGTCCACCAATGACGTGTACCCGACAGCGTTGCGCATAGCCGCGATCCTGCTGCTCCGTGATTTAAGCGATTCGTGCGCCGCCCTACAGGAAGCTCTTCAAAAAAAAGAGAATCAATACGACGGGGTAAAAAAACTTGGCCGTACCGAACTGATGGACGCGGTCCCCGTCACGCTGGGGGCGGAGTTTGGCGCTTACGCGCAGGCCATAGCCCGCGACCGCTGGCGGCTTTACAAGGTTGAAGAACGTCTCCGGCAGGTAAACATGGGCGGCACGGCGGTGGGCCTGCCGGACTCGAAGGACAGGGAGCGGCGGGCGCTTCACCAAAGGTACCAGTTTAGGATTATCGAAAAATTACGCGAGCTAACGGGCATAGGGCTGGCGCTTTCGGAATACCCGATGGACATAACGCAAAACAACGATGTGTTTGTCGAGGTCTCCGGTCTGTTAAAGGCGCTTTCCGTGAATTTGCTGAAGATAGCGGGTGACTTCCGGCTTATGAACAGTGGGCCGGCGGGCGGCATAGGCGAGCTTAAACTGGCGCCCGTTCAGGCGGGCAGCACGATAATGCCGGGAAAGGTGAATCCCGTGATAGCGGAGATGACGATGCAGGCCGCAATAAAGGTTCAGGCCAACGATTACGGTGTATGCGCCGCCGCGTCCCGCGGTGAATTTGAATTGAACGCTTTCCTGCCGCTGATTGCGGACGCGCTGCTTGAAAGTCTTTGCCTGCTTGACAGGACGGTTTTTCTGTTCAGGACAAAATGCGTGGAAACCTTGAGCCCGAACCTTGAGCGCTGCAAAACAAACCTGGAAAGCGCCCCGTACTTCGCCGCCGCCTACGCGCCGCTCATAGGCTACGACACTGTCAGCCGTATAATCGCGGAATCTTCCGGCTGCGGCGCGGACGAGATTCTTGAAAAACTAAAAAATTTCAGGGGAAATTAAACATACCCGCGTACGTTCCGGCTGTATAAGACGTTTGGGCGGCACTATAAAGAAACCCGTAGGGTTTCGTCCCGCCCAAATATGGGTGGAGTGTGCCGTGGGAGCGCAGCGATCTAGGCGAACGCAACCCCGCACTAAAGAAGCTGTACGAATAAGTTTTTCAAACTTTTCGGACAGCCCCCTAGTACTCTGTGTCATCTAAAACTACACAATTATTGGATAGAGCCGCTTTAGTTTGGTGCGTGCGTTGTCGGTAGTAAAGTGCCAATCAACGCCCTTTTGTCCGGCATTCCTCCG
>JAITKQ010000019.1 GCA_031278295.1 Spirochaetaceae bacterium
TTTGAATGTGGGCAAAAGCCCACGGGTTCTTGAACAAGTCTTGCAAAATGCAAAGCATTTTGCCTTTTTTTCAGCGGAAGTTGTTCAGAAACTGAGGTTTCTGAACAACTCTATTATAAGAAAATTTGGATTCTACCCATGATTAAAGCGATGGATTCGTTAAAGGCATCCGTACTCGCAGGCGGCATCCCGGCAAGGCGGGCGCCCGGAGCGGCGGTATTCATCCGGGGACAAACTGTATGATACATATAAAGGGCTTATGCAAAACTTTTGGCAGCCTTAACGTGCTGAGAAATATAGACTTAACTGTGGGGGAGGGCGAAAAACTCACGATAATCGGGCCATCAGGTTCCGGGAAAAGTACGCTTATCCGTTGCATAAACGGGCTTGAGGAACCGACGGACGGCATCGTGGTGATTAACGGTGAACAGCTTACCCACAGTAACCGCACCTATATCGTGCGAAAATACTGCGCGATGGTGTTTCAGCAGTTCAACCTGTACCCGCACATGACGGTTCTGCAAAATATAATGCTTGCCCCCGTCAAGCTACAGAAAAAACCTAAGAAGGAAGCTGAAAATACGGCGTATGAGTACCTTGATATGGTGGGCCTGCGGGACAAGGCCTTGGTTTACCCGGCCACGCTTTCCGGCGGGCAGCAGCAGCGGATCGCGATCGCGCGCGCCCTTGCCACGCGGCAGAAAATACTGCTTTTTGACGAGCCTACCTCGGCGCTTGACCCGGAAATGGTACAGGAGGTACTTGATGTTATGATCCGGCTGTCCCAGCAGGATTCGATAACGATGGTGGTGGTAACTCACGAGATGGGTTTCGCGCGGCAGGTTGCGGACCGCGTGATTTTTCTTGACAACGGCGCGATCATAGAAGAAGGTCCGCCCGAAGAATTTTTTGAACACCCCCAAAATGAAAGGACGATTACTTTTTTAAGCAAGATTTTGCGTTAAATCCGCGTGTTACGCGGGCAAATTCTTGCAAATATTAGGTTTATGGAGAGTAGCAAATGAAGGTAAAAAAGTTGTTTTTGGTTGCGGGCATCGTGTTGCTGGTAGTGGCGGCAAATGCTTGCAGGAAACAGGAAGACACATCGGGTACGGCCGCGATCAAGAAGGCCGATCTGTTGAAGGTCGGAGTCAAAGCCGATGTGCCGGGCTTCGGGTTTTTTAACACATCGACGAATCAGTACGAGGGGCTGGAAATCGAGATCGCCGGTCTGCTTGCCGCTGAGATTCTGGGAGACGCGGGCAAGATCAAATTTGAGCCGGTAACGGCCAAGACGCGCGGCCCGCTGCTGGACAACGGTGAGCTTGACATGATAATCGCGACGTTCACGATAACGGATGAACGCAAGCTAACGTACAATTTTTCAACGCCGTACTACACGGACGCCGTAGGAATGCTTGTAAAAAAATCGTCCGGCATAGGCAGCCTTGCCGATCTTGACGGCAAAACCGTGGGTGTCGCGCAGTCCGCAACGAGCAGGGAGGCGATAGATGCGGCCGCGAAAAGGATTGGCGTAACGCTAAAATTTTCTGAATACGCGACGTATCCCGAAATAAAGGCGGCGCTCGATTCGGGGCGCGTGGACGTGTTTTCCGTTGACAAGTCGATACTGAACGGCTACCTTGACGGTGAATCCGTGATACTTCCCGACGAATTTTCGCCGCAGCCCTACGGCGTAACGACAAAGCTTTCAAACAAGCCGCTGGCGGACTATGTTGACAGCCTAATCCAAAAATGGCTGAGCGATGGTACGATAGTGGCTCTGGTAGAGCGCTTCCGTCTGTAAAAAACCGGGGGTTCCCCGCCGCCTGGCGGGGAACCCCCGGTATGGGATACAAGCATGGGCGGCCCTTTCGCGTTCGCGCGCTGGTTACGATTATTCTCTGATCTTGATGTCTTTATCCAAGGCTTCGGGGTAACCCTGTTTGTATCGCTGGCCTCCCTTTCCATGGCGCTGGTTGCGGGGATCATCTTTGGGATGTTTTCGATGTCGGGGCTGACGCCCTTGAAAGCGGTATCAAGGGTCTATGTCGAATTCTTTCAAAACACCCCGCTCGTGATACAGGTATTCTTTTTCTACAACGCGCTACCCTACGCCGGAATCAGGATGGGCGTTATAAGCATAGGCATAATAGGGATAGGGCTGTACCACGGGGCTTACGTGGCGGAGGTTGTGCGGGCCGGCATACTTTCTATTCCCAGGGGGCAGAGGGACGCCGCAGCCTCGCAGGGTTTTTCGTACACCCAGTCCATGTGTTACATCATCCTGCCGCAGGCGACAAAGGTTATACTGCCCCCGCTTGTGAATCAGGCGGTAAACCTGATAAAAAACACGTCCGTGCTGGCCCTGATCGCGGGAGGCGACCTGATGTACCGCTCCGATTCGTGGGCCTCAAACGGAAGCCTGAGTTACGGCCCCGCTTACGTGGTGACAGGCATCCTGTACTTCATCCTTTGCTTCCCGCTGGCACGTTGGGCGCGGCGTTTCGAGGAACGGCTAAAAATGCGGGAACACATGACGGTCCCGGAAAAAGCGGCCGAGGAGGGCGCCGGGGAATGAACGTCACAATACTTACCGATATTTTTAGCGCGGACAACATTCGTTTCCTAGCGAACGGTCTCTGTAACTCATTGCTCATTTCCCTTGTTACCGTAGCGTTAAGCGTCATACTGGGCTCTATACTCGCGATTTGCCGGAACTACGGAAACCGCGCGGCACGCGCGGTTTCCGCGGCCTACATCGAGATTTTCCGCAACACGCCCCTGCTGCTGTGGATACTTGTATGTATTTTTATGCTGCATTTCGGTACGTCCATGAGCCGCGGCGGGCTGGCGCTCACGCTGTATACGTCTTCCGTAATCGCGGAAATAATGCGCGGCGGCCTAAATTCGATAGCAAAGGGCCAGTTCGAGGCGGCGCGTTCACAGGGTTTCAACTTTCTGCAAACCCTGTGGTACATAGTTATGCCGCAATGTTTCCGCCGTGTCGTGCCTTCCCTGATGAGTCAGATTATTACCACAATAAAAGACACATCGTTCCTTGCCCAGTTTGCCATAGCCGAATTCTTTTTTAACGCAAAGGTTTTGATGAGTACGCTCCCGCAAAAGGTGCGTATCACGAGCGCCCATATATTCACAATTTTTGTGTTTGTAGCTCTGGTTTACTTCGCGATAAATTTTTCACTGTCATGCCTCGTGCGCAGGCTGCATAAAAGAAATGCCGGCAACCGTGTATAGACGCACCTTTAAAATAAACGGCCGCCCGGCAAACCCGGGCTTGAGCTTCCCAAGTGCCTAAAGGCGGCGGCGCTTACCGCTAAGCGGGACCGGCCTTTCTTGATCAGAAAAAGACTCCGGCAGTCGCCGCCGGCAGTCGCCGCCGGCAGCCAGCGGTTGCCGGCGGCGATGCAAAAATCGCCTTTGCGGCAACGCGCTTAAACAGCCGTGCCTTCGTATTGCGTCCGCAGTTCCTGGGTTTCCAACGCTTCAAGACCGATTTTGTCGTGAAGTATGTCCTCGTTGATCCCGTGTTCCAGCCTTCCGGCCACAAAACCCGACAGGATGCTATCGCTCACGTTTATCA
>JAITKQ010000047.1 GCA_031278295.1 Spirochaetaceae bacterium
AGTCTTGCAGTTTTTGTGGCTTAAAAGCCATAAGCTAAAGCCTTGCAAAACTGCGATTTTTAGCGGAAGTTGTTCGGAAACTGAAGTTTCCAAACAACTCTAATAAATCAGATACGCAAAAAATATGAGGCATTGATGTCTGTTTTTGATGAACGCAACCGGCAGCGGCAGGCCGCATCTGAAGCGGAACAATACGGACAGGGGGGGGGGGGGGATAATGAACCCCGGGTGCTTCCTCTGCTTTGAAGCCGGCACGGACAACGCCGATCTCATTACCAGGACGCGAAAACCGTATACAAACGAAGAGTATTATGCATCCTTCAAGAAATGTCCTATGTTTCTTGATACGGCTGTGGATAAAATACACTGTATGCTTCAGCCGTATGTTGACAGAATCAATGAAATCGCGGAAAAGTTGATTCGTCCTTAAACAGGCGCGAATTGAAAGTCATATTAAAACCGCTTGCAAAGCGCTTGTCCCGGGAAGCGGGCGCAAAGGCCAACTTCGTTGATAAATGTGCGTCCGCTTCCCGTGCGATCAGAGCTTTTGACGTGATATTCCGGAAGACCCGGTACAAGCAAGTAAGTACCACGCGCCTGGAAACCTGAAAATCCGGCGGAAGCTAAGGCCGGCATCTCTCCGCTTGGCGACTGCCGTGCGAAAATCAGGCAAATAAGGTGAACGCCGCTAAACAGCGATTTGTATGGGCGACATGCCGGACGGCGGCTTCCGGTTCGTGATGAGATATTTCAAAACATAACAGGGCAACGCGGTAAATTGACGGCGGCAAAAAATTTGTTTAGAATACGGTTAGCGATTATGGATTTTAACAATGCGAGTATTTTTAACCGGCCTAGGTTCTTTGCGCTATGTTGCCTAGTCATTATGGCGTTCGTATCTATAATTGCCGCGACAAGTTTTTTTGCCGCGCTTCGCGGAACGGAACAGACCATGGTTCCCGAAGTACGCGGCAAAGACCTGATCGAGGCCTTGCTGGAACTCCAGCAAAAGGAACTGTACCCGCGCATTGACCTGCGGTATTCAGTCTCAGCGGCGGACAAAGGGCGGATTTTGGAGCAGTCTCCCCGCGCCGGTTCCATCGTAAAGGCAGGCAGGCGTATACGGCTTGTGGTCAGCCAGGGAATGGTGCTAAGCGTCGTAGAGGACTATGTAGGGCGCAACGTCGATGATGTCCGCATAGAACTGCAAACGCTGTTTGCCTCGAACCCCCAGCCGCTTTTAACACTCAAAGAACCCTTCCTCTACCAGTACTCCGGCAAACCGGCGGGCACCATACTGGAGCAGGCCCCTGTGCCCGGCGTCAACATATTTTCACCTGTGGAGTTGGAATTCGTGATAAGCCGCGGGGAGGAGGAAGAGACGGTCAAGATGCCGGCCCTTGTGGGACTCGGCATCGCTGATACAATGAAAGAGATCGGCGAGGCGGGCATACGCTTCAACTTTTCCATCCGGCTGGGGCAGGGCCGCAGTAGCGCGGAAACCGTCATCGCCCAGACTCCCGCCGCAGGCGTCAGCATGAAGGGCGACGCCGTTGCCGAAATCACGGTCGCCGCCCCCACGCAGGGGGACCTCGAAGAAAACGAAGTGTTCAGCCTGTTCAGACACAGGCTGCCCGACAACCCTTACCCCTTGCCCGCGACGCTGGAAGCGATCCTGCCCGGCGGCGAGCGCAAGACCCTCGTATCCCTCGATCACCCGGGCGGCGATTTCAGCTTTCCGTACAGGCTGCCTGAGGGTTCCGTCCTGGTACTTTCCGTACTTAACCGTGAAATGTACCGCGAAACGGTACCTTAGCGGCGCCGAAAACCGCGGCAAAATGTTTTCCGGCGCTTTTTAGGCAATTTTAGCAGTAGGCCTTTGCCCGCAGCGCGTTACTTATCTCGTCCGTCCGTTTGAAAATCCCGTACAAAAACGGCTTCAGGATGTACTTGACGTTGCGCGGTCTTACCGGCATACCCTTTGCCTCCAGCCCGCATTTGATCTGGTCGAACTCGCGTTGCAGAACGGGGATGAACGCTATACAGATGCACACCATGAGGCTTACATCGCGCGGTTCAACTTTAAAAATCTTGAGCGGGTGGCAAAATGTTTCCACCGCGTTTGCAAGCTGCATGGAATTGACGATGCTCCTAAAACTCTGGGTAATATTGCAGACAAGGACGAGCCTTGCAAAGATCAGCGCCGCTTCCTGCCATGTGCCGGCGATAAGGTTGATCAGCGCCGCCAAAACAATGAACGGCATTACACCGCGCATGTACAGCAGCGCGTTTTTGGCAGAAAGACGCACAAAAATCATTACGCAACCGTTAAAAACAACGAGTGCGCCTATCGCCCAAAAATTGGATATAAAGAATATACCCACCGCATAAGCCGCCAATAAAAAAACTTTTATCATGTTTTTCATACATTGCCCCCAACAACATGCGTAAGGCTATCGACAAGCTCGTCAACCGTCCGCGCCTTAGTGTCAATGTCAACATTGCGTCCTTTTAAACGGACAATAATATCCATAATCAGCGGCATTTCCAGCGAGAACGCTTTTAACATTTCTACATTTTCAAGCAGCTCATCACGCCTGAATTCATGCCTTATGCTGCCCGAGTCCAGAATCAGAATACGGTCCGCCGACAAAACCTCGTCGATAACATTGGTAACGTACACGATCGTAAAACCTTTTTTATGCAGATCAACGATTATGTTGTGAATATCCTTCTTGCCCTTGGGATCAAGCATCGCTGTCGGCTCGTCAAAGATGATACACTGACACCGCATGGCAAGCACGCCGGCAATGGCGGCCCGCTGTTTCTGCCCCATCGACAATTCAAACGAATCGGTAAAGCGTTCTATTTTCATCGATTTTATCACTTCATCGATCCGTTCTTTGATTTCATCCTGTCCCAACCCAATATTCCGCAACGCGAACGCGATGTCATCGTACACTTTTTCAAACACTATTTGATTTTCAGGATTCTGAAACACGATGCCGGCGGTCCTGCGAAGCTCAAGGTATTTGGCTTTGTCACGGGTATCTATCCCGTTCACGGCGCAGGAACCGCGGCTTGGCCTCTCTATGCCCGCCATGATCCGCGCAAGCGTTGACTTACCGGAACCGTTATGCCCCACAACCGCGACAAATTCGCCTTTTTCTATGCGCAGGTTTATCCCGGAAAGCGCCGTCTTCCCGGAAGGGTACGCATAGTACAGGTTAGAGATCGTTATCATTTGCTTTATACGGTTTCCTGATTCTCATCGTCGGGGGTATACGATTCACCGCCCTCATCCCTTCCCGAAGCCAAAAATGTTTTTATGACAGGGTCCAAAAATACTTTCAGCAAAAATATTGTACCTGCCTCTATCGGAATCAGAATCGCGGCGGAAACAATGCGCGTGGAAGCGAACGCGATGAACGCCCTCTTGTACATTATCACAAGCCACAGACTCGTCAGCCCTATATGTACAAAAACCAAAACCGTAAAAGTGCTGATGATGAGGCGCACCAAAAACTGCCTGTTATTCTTTGTGTTGTAAAGCAACAGGCCGTGTATAAGCCCGGTCAGCAACGCACTCAGCGTAAAACCCGGAAAGAAAGCGCCTTTGGGAAACAGCAGCGCTCCTATTAAATCGCCCAAGGCCGCTATACCGGCGCTCCATGCCGGTCCGAGCAGGATGGCGCATAACATGATCGGTACGTACGCAAAACTTATACGCAAAAATTGCGTCTGTACCGAAACAAGGCGCTCCACGATGATCAGGATCGCGAGCAGTAAGCTCGCAAGAACAAGTTTCTTTACTTTGGGCATAACAAAACCTCCTTAAGGTTTACTCATTCTAAAATTACGCGACGCTATAATTCGCGCGCACCCGCGCTTCGGCCTTTGGCCCTTCCCGCACGGTTAAAAATGTAGATGATTGTAAAAGGTAAGCGTAACGTCACCTGAATTGGAATGCCGCTCTGTCAGGCATCATAGGATCCTCCTTGGGTCGGTCCGCAATTTGCGGAAATTTCATCAAGGCATCCCCATCCCCGAAGTGTGGTCCCGGAATATGATGCC
>JAITKQ010000073.1 GCA_031278295.1 Spirochaetaceae bacterium
GTGAAAAAGCGGTCGTGTACGAAACGCGGGGATTGGAGGGGCAACCCAAGGGGCTTGCCTGGTGGAACCCCGCAAAGCCCGGTTTCCGGCACTTCGTGCCGGAAATGCGCCCGAATTACATGAAAAATTTTTATAACTCATGTTACGCAGGGTTGACAAAAACGCCTAAAAGAATAGTATAAGCGCATGGCCGGGCATTAAGCCGACAAACGCCACATAGGGGGGGGGGGGGGATCATTCGCCGGTGCGCGGCTGCCTGATATGGCGTATGCCGGAGGCGAAGGAGCTGAGGGTGAGCAGGAGGCCGAGCATGTAGTAAAGCGCGCCATCGTACAGCGCTATGAAATTGTAAACGGCGTGAAGGATGACGGCCCTGGCAAAGTCCGGCAAAAAGGAGATTTTTTTTGACAATAGGGCCGAAGCCGCCAACGCGCAGCGTATGCCGCATGTAGCATGAAGCAGCACGGCGCTTAGCCTTAACAGCCTTGCCAGACCGCTTGTCTGGGCGTAGGCCGTGAACGACACCGTTTCTACCGCGGCAAAGGCAAGTCCTGCAACCATGCCGGCCGCCGCCAGATCCGCGGTTTGCGTTTTGTTCCTGCCAAAAAACCGCAGCCCGGCCCAAAAAAACAAAAACATTACAAGACGGCTGCCTTCTTCGGTTAAAGCCGTACACGCCAACGCCAACAGCCCAATCCGTGTGCCGCGCGTCATGCCAAACTTGACGGCGGGCAGCAGTATCTGAACTACGGCGGCAAGCGCCAAAGACAGCAGCCCCGCGGCAAGCGAGCCCAGAAAGTACGGCGCGTTTATGTTTACCCTACGTTTCAGCCAAAGCCACGCAATGGCAAGCGGCAGCGCGGACAGAAAGATAACTGTTACCATCGATCCAAATTATACCCTAAATTTGTCAGCCGGAATCAAGATTTATGAAGCGCCCCGCCCTGAAGTCGCAAACAAATTTCCATAAAACACACTGCCGCCGAAATGATGAAATATGTGAATGAAAGGGAACGTCCGTTATCATATCACAGAACGGGAAGCTTGAGCCCGAAATGAACATACCCTGAAATCTACCGCACAAGCTGTTGTTTAACAATTCCCCTTGTTCCGTTTTTTCATATTTTTCATACAATGTATGCTGATACCAGCAGGGCATTCACGATTGCGGCGGCGACAGCGCTACCGCCCTTTCTGCCGCGGGCTATTATGCAGGGGATGTCCGCGTCCAAAAACAGTTCTTTGGCTTCCACGACATTTACAAAACCGACAGGGGCCGCTATAACAAGTTTTGCGTCCAGTTTGTTTTCGTTAAGCAGTTCGTGAATACGGATAAGCGCGGTGGGCGCGTTGCCGACGGCAAACATCATCTCTTTGCCGAGCGCGGCGGCCTTGTCCACGGATGCGGCGGCGCGTGTAACGCCGTACCGCGCCGCCGCATCCGCAACATCCGCGTCCGCCATAAAGCAATGAAGCGCCCCGCCTGTTTTTGAAAAAAGCGTTTTGTTTATGCCTGTCTTCGCCATCATCGTATCGGTAACAAGGTCAATGCCGGAACGCAGCAGATCGAATGCCGTCCGCGCCGCGTCATGCGTAAATACAATACTGTCATAGAATTCAAAATCGGCGCTTGTGTGAATCACCCGTCTTATAATTTCATATTCAAGCGGCGAACGCGCCTTTACATTGCAGCGTGAGGCAATTTCCTTGTCGATAATTTCAAAGCTACGCTTTTCTATAGTTTCCGGTTTTGTAAACATTGTATTCATTAAATTACGCCGTATCAACGGTTTGTCATACCATCATCCAGAATTTTATAGACCGCATCCATATCAATAGAATCGCGCAAAATATTTGCCAGCATATCGTACTGCTCCTCTTTATGCCGTTTTGTGGAAATTTCGCTTAGCGTACAGTCGTATTCAAGCCCGTTCGCGTTGTACAGCGCCTTTACTACGGTGGACGCTATGTTTCCCGCGTCAAATATGCCGTGAACATACGTTCCGTACACCGTACCCGTGTACGCTCCGTCAATAAGTTCCTCGCCACTTACAGAATCTTTTAACCTTGCTATAGGTTCGTAGCGGCATATACCGCCGCACGGTTTTGTACTTCCCATGTGAATCTCGTAGCCTTCAATTTCTTTTCCCGATAATTCATGAAATATCCCGCCAAGCGTCAGGAATTTTCCGCTCACCCGTGTCCTGTGTTTTTCGCTTTCAAATACGGTCTCTACCGGCAGAAGCCCCATCCCTTCGATCTCGCCGCCGCCTTCCATGTTGAGCGGGTCCGCGATATGCCTGCCCAAGATCTGGTATCCGCCGCATACACCAAACACCGGCTTACCGGATGCGGCGTGGTTTTTAACCGCGTTTTCGAGGCCGTTTTTTCGCATCCACGCAAGATCCCTTATCGTGTTTTTCGTTCCGGGAATTATGATAAGGCTTGCCGTATCCAAATCCCTGGCGGCGGCGCAGTACTGCACCGACACGCCGCCGACTCTGTTTAAAGCGTTAAAGTCCGTATAGTTTGATATATGTGGCAGCCGTACAACGGCGATTTTAAAGGCACCGCTTTCCGCACCGTCCTCCGGTCCGCTTTCCAGGCGTTCACTCTGGCTGTCTTCATCATCAATATCGAGGTGGAAGTACGGGACAACCCCCAGAACGGGTTTTTGGGTTATATCGTTGATCTGCCGCAGCCCGTCCTGTAGTAAAGATTTATCCCCCCTGAATTTATTTATAATAAAACCCTTCACATGGTGACGTTCCGCTTCGGTAAACAGAAGCATTGTTCCGGCCAGGGACGCGAACACGCCGCCCCTGTCGATATCCGCGATAAGGAGTACCGGACAGGACGCGAGGCGGGCCATAAACATATTTACAATATCGTTATCGCGCAAATTTATTTCTGTGGGGCTGCCCGCGCCTTCCAGCACGATAATGTCAAATTTTGCGGCAAGCCTTTCATACGATTCCTTTACCATTGAGGTCAGCCCCTGCTTAAACCTGTAATAGTCAATCGCGTTAAGTTCTGTCCAAATTTTGCCGTGTACCACAACCTGTGATTTTGAATCGCCGGTGGGTTTTAGCAGTACCGGATTCATATCAACTTCCGGTTCTATGCCGGCGGCTTCGGCCTGCACCACCTGCGCCCTGCCGATTTCGAGCCCTTCCTTCGTGATAAAAGAGTTAAGCGCCATATTTTGCGATTTGAACGGGGCGACCTTGTACCCGTCCTGTTTGAATATCCGGCAAAGCCCGGTTGTTATTATGCTCTTCCCGACATTTGACGCCGTACCCTGCAACATTATTGATTTAGCCACCAATGCACCCCTATAAAATGATAATTACACCCTATGCCCATTCTAATTCTCCAAAATTATTATTTCAACGCGGCGGTTTTTTTTGCGGCCCGCTTCCGTGCTGTTGTCGGCGACAGGTTTTTGCGAGCCGTAACCGCGTGCCATAACGCGGTCGGGCATCCGCACACCGCGTTCAACAAGGTAAGCGGCTATGGCTGCCGCGCGTTCCTGCGAAAGCCGTTGCCGGGAATTTTCCGTACCGCCGGCGTGCGCGGTGTGCCCGGCTACCATTATGTCCCGGTCAGGATACCTGCGCAATATCTCGCCTATTTTTTCCAGTTTTTCTTCTTCGCCGTTCACAAGAATCGCCGTATCCGGCTCGAATAGTATGTTTTCAAGGCTGATCTTTACACCCTCCTTGACTACACGAATATCGGCGTCGTCTATTCCTTCGCTGGAAAGTTCTTTTTTGATGTCGCCGGCCATTGCCTCCTTGTCCATCCCGGGCGACTCAATAATTTCGGCCTCGGCGGTGCCTTTGAATTCATAAACATTGCCGTCCGTCATTTCAAATTCAAGCCTGAAGTTTTCCTCCGCTCCAACCGGCTGCCCCAATTCGCTGTCCCAGTATACTGTTTGAGACGATTCGCCCTGTACGTGCAACGGAAAAAATCCCGCCTGCCTGTTTTCCGTTTTCCGCGGTAAACGTTCCGTAAACACGGGCCTATCGTCCAGCGCGTAGCGTACCTCAACCGCCGCATACCGCCTGCCGCGCCATTCCCTTTCACCAAGAAATGTATACGTGGCGGTAAACGGCAGCCGGTACGGTTCGTCAATACCGAAAGTCGGCCCCAAATCGTGTACTTCGTAACCTTCCTCCCGCCAACTGTCGCCGGGGTTCAGGGTTCCGTCCGGAAAAACCGGCACGTTACGAACCGTAGGCATCACGTAACGATCCGCGATGGTCATCTTGCCCCTTCCGTCCCTGCCGAAAACTGAATCGTACTCCGCCGTCCAATGAAAATTTTTTGTACGCGCACCTTCGGACTCCCGCTCTTCTGCCAGTTGAAACAGCGCCCTGTGAACGGCCGTGCCGTCCTGTTCATCCACAACCTCGCTTGCCATACGGTTCAGTATCCGCGTACTGTAAAGAAATTCGCCGTTTACAAACACGTCCTCGCGCGAGGTAGAAATAGTCCTGAATTTGTCCCCGGTTTTATGCTTAAAAACAAATTCTTCGGGGCATACTGAAACAAGTCCCAGCGCCGTCATCAGAACAACGGTAAAGAGGTTTTTCATGTACTTTAATATCGACATAAACCGTACGTTTTGGTACGCTGGGAATAATAATGCGGTATAGAAGGGACAAAAAATCCGGTAATGCGCTTTCAGTTTTGGGTTTTGGGTGTATGCGTTTTCCCCGTGCGCTTGGCGTAATTGACATGAAAAAAACGTCCGCGATGGTACGCGAGGCGGTGGATCGCGGTGTAAACTATTTTGATACGGCGTGGATATACCCGGGCAGCGAGGAGGCGCTGGGCACCGCGCTTGCCGAGCATAAATTGCGTGAAAAGGTTTACATAGCGTCAAAGCTGCCCGTCATCGTCTGTAAAAAGCCCGAAGATTTTGACCGCTACCTTTCGCAGTCGCTGGCCCGGCTGAAAACCGATCGTATTGATTACTACCTGATGCATATGCTGACGGATATAAACTCCTTTGAAAAAATCAGAGGCTGGGGCATCGTTGACTGGGTACGGCAAAAAAAGGAAAGCGGCGCGGTACGGCAGGCCGGTTTTTCGTTTCACGGCACGCGTGACGATTTTCTTGCGATTCTCGCCGCATACGACTGGGATTTTTGTCAGATTCAGTACAACTATTCCAACGAAAATTACCAGGCAGGACGGGCCGGGCTGAAGGCTGCCGCCGAAAAAGGCATCCCTGTCATCATCATGGAGCCGCTTCTGGGTGGCAAACTGATCGGCGGTCTTCCGAAAGCGGCGCGTGAAGCATTCCAAAAAGCCGACCCCGACCGTAGCCCCGCAGACTGGGGACTTAACTGGCTCTGGGACCAGGCGGAAGTTACCGTCGTGCTTTCCGGCATGAGCGGCATGGAGCAGCTTCTGGAAAACATCAACCTTGCGGAAAAAGCGCTCGAGAACAGCCTGTCCCCCGCAGACCTTGCCGTGTTTGACGAGGTCAAAATGATTTTCAATTCCGTACACAAGGTAAACTGTACCGCCTGCGCCTACTGTATGCCCTGTCCGCAGCAGGTAAACATACCGGGCTGTTTTGCCGCGTACAACACAAGTTTCGCGTTTTCACTGGTAGCGGGCTTACAGCAGTATGTTACGAGTACGGGTGCCGCAAGTTCTGCCTCGCACATGGCCGGACGTTGCGTAAAATGCCGCAAATGCGAAAAACACTGTCCTCAAAATATAAAAATAAGCGCTGTGCTTGACGATGTTAAACGGCGTTTGGAACCTTTCTGGGTGCGTGCCCCGCTGTTTCTGTTCAGGAGCATAGTCGGGCGTACCACGCGCCCGAAGCCGGAAAAAACGCTCAGATAAAGTTTTTCGCGCCGCCAAGGGATTCCAGCAGAATCGGAATGCTGCGCATACCGTGCATGAACATACTCAGATCGCGGTACCAGCTCATGCTACAGTCGTTACAGGGCGGCATACGGAGGCCGCCCTCTTCCATGTTGTCGTCAAGAATATTCCCGAATGTTTTTGGAAGCTGCATACAGGGGTGAATGTCAAAAAACCAATCCAAGAACAACACATGGTTTCCACCCAGACAGTGAAAAGCCGTCGTCCCCGGATCTTTAAGATAGTTGATTATGTTCCGCATCGAAATCGCCGAGTTTATGATACCGTACTTTTCCGATTTACGCAGTTTGATGGCCGTTTCCAGCCCCTGTATTACCTTATCGCGGGAAAGGCTAATACCATCCCCGCCCAGCGGATAAACCTTTGATTCCGAAAACGTCGGGTAGTTAAACGATATGAAGTCATAGCCCATACCCTTTGCGCGGATACAGACATCTTCAAGTTTGTCATAGTTGTCGTTCCAGATAAGCACGGAAGCCATCGTTTTCAGGCTTGTTTTTTTGATCATCTCAATGGCACGCGCCATATCGTCCATGATATTCGGTATTTTGCGCGATTCCGCCATCGTAACAGGATCGCCTGAATCGAAAGATATGCTCAAAAGATCGCAGCCTGAATCCTCAAGTTTTTTCAGAATATCGTTACGCATCAAAAGCGAGGGCGCCGCGTTCAGCACCGCGTTGTTCATCCTGCGTCTGCTGGCCCGTTCAACAAAGGCCGTAAGGTCCGGATGAAGCAGCGGTTCGCCGCCCGTTATCGTAAGGTGCCCTACGCCGAATTCGGCGAGCCTGTCAATCGCGGCCAGCGCCTTTTCCCTGTCTACAAATATTTTTGGATGCTGTTTCCATATATCACAAAAAGAACATTTTGCGATACAGGCGTTGGTGATCGCAAATTCGGTAAACCTTAGCCTGCCCTGTAGGAATTTTTTTACAAGGTTCCGTTTTTTCTCTTTTACCATACCAAATTTTTGCCAAACACGCCCCAAAATTTCAAGGGCCCGCTTCCCAAAACCGGGAACCTCGTAAACGGCATAGAATCGAATGGACTGGCGGATATGAAATACAGGAAACCTAGGGGGGGGGGGGGTATTCGAAGAGACCTAATGTAAATTAACGTTGGGCTTCCCGCATACCCCCTTCAAGCTGTTTCTTTACTATAAAAACCTGTGCGGTACATAATTACCGTGTAGCCGGTTTGGACATTACCGAGCGGCTAAAACCCAGAGCACTTTTCAAAACGATACACCGTCGTCATGGAAGCGTTGTAACATTCACCGGCAATATTTTGGGCAAGCGGACATAAGCGGGCACGCGCTAACTCCTTATATTATAAGGAGTTAGCGCGCTTTGCCCAGAAGAAGACTCGAACTTCCATGCTTTTGAAGGCACTGGTACCTGAAACCAGCGTGTCTACCAATTCCACCATCTGGGCTTAAAGAACAGGATAGGGCAAAGGATACGCTTAGTCAAGGGCACGGGCGATCGGGTGGCGGGCGGCGCAAGGCGGCTTATGGGGCGGCAGGGCAAGCAGGGCACAGGCCCCCCCCCCCCCCCGTCTGTACTTGACCGGAAATTTCAGGTTTAGCCGTTTCAGGACGGTTCTTTCCCGCACGGGTTTTCGGTTTGGGGCGAAAATGGCGGCTGCCGGGGGACGCGGGGCCGGTATGGGCCGCTATCCGGGCGCGGGGGGAAGCGGGAATAGGGGGAAAAGCGCTTTGGATCGCCATTTCCCCGTACCGGGGTCAGCCCCAGCCGGAGCTTCCTCCGGCTGGGGGCTGACACTAGACGCAGTTTCCCCCGAAAGGGGTCAGCCCCTGTCCTCAGCTTCTCCAGTCCGGGGTCAGTCCCCTCCCCGCCGCCCCGCTGCCCATGGGGTCAGACCCCTCCTCAGCCTCCCCAGTCCGGGGGCTGACCCTAAACGTAGCTTCCTCCGAAAAGGGTCAGCCCCCTCCTCAGCCTCCCCGGCCGGGGGTTGACCCCAGGTGCGGCTTGCTCCGAAAGGGGTCCGACCCCACCACACCCTCCCCCCTCCGGGGGTTCACCCCAGCAGGCGCTTCCTCCGAAAGGGGTCTGACCCCACCACAGCCTCCCCAGTCCGGGGGTTATCCCCAGCCGGAGCTTCCTCCGAAAGGGGTCTGACCCCACCTCAGCCTCCCCCGAAAGGGGTCTGACCCTCTCTCCAGCCTTCCCAGTCCGGGGGCTGACCCTAAACGCAGTTTCCCCCGAAAGGGGTCTGACCCTCTCCCCAGCCTCCCCCGTCCGGGGGCTGCCCCTCTCCTCAGCCTCCCCAGTCCGGGGGTTATCCCCAGCCGGAGCTTCCTCCGGCTGGGGTCAGTCAGCTTTTTCCCCGGCAGCGTGGGCAGACTTCTCCCGCAGCCGCTTATGTGCGGATCGCAAGGGAGGTGTTTTTTCGCCGTTTTTACCGCCCTTAGGCGGGTTTCCGCGGCTTGGCCGGGGCTTGGCTAGGCGGCGAGGCGGAATAACCGCTTACGCGGTTATTTTCGGAGTTTCGCCTGGCGAAACTCCAGGCATGGCCGGGCGGGTTTTCTGTATGGGTAGCAACCCCCAAGACAGAATAAACGTAATTGCCGCATATATCATTTGTGCTTGAATAAAACATTTCCAAAAGAAAACAACACCCGCGAATTTATAAAAATGGTCAATGATCGTGCCTGCGGTACATCTGACACACCCAAAGCGTGTAAAATCCCGGTCACGCATTGTACCGCAAACAGATTCGCGCGCGAACTTTGCTTGGGCGGGTATAAACCGGGCTGAAAATAACCTATACTGAGCGAATGTCCGCGTTTTTTGTCAACTTAAAAGGCATATACAGGGACGGCGCAAAGTTTTCCCGGTTTTTGGCGACACTCGCGCTTTCCGGCATAGCGTACGGGTTGTACAAGGGAGTCCTGGACAACTACCTTGCCGAGATAGTCCATTTTCCGCCGTTTGAACGCGGGATCGTGGAATTTTTCCGTGAACTTCCCGGATTCCTTGTCGTGTTTGTGCTTGCCTGGATGTACCGGATGAGCGAAAACAGGATATTCAGGATAGGAATCTTTGTGATGATGCTCGGCATAGCCGGGCTGCTGATTTGCGGGAACGGGAAGATAAGCGTCGTAGCCTTCATCGTTGTGGCAAGTTTTGGAGAACACATAATCCTGCCGCTCAGGAGCACCATCTCGCTTGATCTCGCCAGGAAAGAGACGGGCGGTCTTGCGCTCGGCGTAAGCGGCGCTATAGCCCAATTCGGCAACATCATGGGCTATGTGGTGGTCGCGCTGATGTTCTTTGTGTTTACGCGGCTGAACTTTGAACGCGCGGATACGGCGCGGTTTGAGTCGGTATTTTTCGTATCCGCGCTGCTTATGGCGTTTTCACTGCTGACCGCGTTCGCGATTAAGGAAGGTACGGTGAAGGTGCGGCGGCGCAGGCTGTACTTCGCCAAAAAATTCAGAAAGTACTATATGCTGGAAGTATTCTACGGGGCGCGCAAACAGGTATTTTTGACATTTGCGCCGTACGTGCTGATCCTGCGCTACGGCGCGGACACATCGGTAATTTCACTGCTCTTTGCCGTGAGCGCCGGCGTTTGTACAGTGTTTAGCGCGATTACCGGACGGATCGTTGACAGGTTCGGGTACAAACCCGTAATGGTCGTGGACACGCTGCTTTTGGTGGTAGTGTGTTTTTTCTACGGCTTTTCGCACAGGATTTTTCCGATGCGCGCCGCGTACATAGTTGTCTGCGTCAACTATGTCCTTGACGCGATCATCTCGCTTGCAAGCATGGCAAGCAGCGTGTACGTAAAGGATATAGCCTCAAACCCGGAAGAGGTGACGTCCACCCTTTATACCGGCGTTTCCGTAAACCATTTCATCAGCATCTTTATCGCGCTCGCGGGCGGATGGATATGGAGGGAGATGGGCATAGAGCTCCTGTTTTCCATCTCGGCCTTCCTCGGGCTCCTAAACAGCCTGTACGCCGCGACGATTAACAAACCGTCCGACCTAAAGAAGTTCCAAAGGGCATGATCGGGCACCCCCTTTGACCGCTGATCTAGCAGCCTGTTGCGCTTGGCAGGTTTATGGCTTTTTCGTTGAAAAATCATAAAACGGGGGGGGGGGGGGGGCTCGGTAAACAAACGGGCGGCCTTCGTGCGCCTAACGCCTGCTGCCTGTTTGACGGCCAAACTGTTCCAGGGAATCGGACATACGTTCCATCCGGGTATAGGCCCCTTCCAGCTCGCTGTACTGTGTCTTGAGCGTCTGTTCTTTTATGGTCAGCTGGCGGTCGAGCGTCTCTATGCGGCGATCGTTGGCGGCGATACGGGAATCTATGCCGGCGGTCTTCGTCGCTATGATGCCCCCCATTTCAACGTAGGGCTGTAGTGCCTGGTTCAGCGAGTATGCCAGACCGGTATCGACTATAAGATCGCCGTCGCTGTCCCTGCCAAAAAGCTGCTTCAACGTGTCAATGCCGGTCTTTAGCACCTCGTCAAAAACCGATTCGTTTATCTCGAGGTAGCCGCGCATCCTTGAAGGGTCGTAACCGCCGCCCCTCCGTGCGTCGGTCATTATCCCAAAAGATGAGAGCAGGTTTTCCTGGCCGGCAGCGTCCGTGTAGGGGGATGTTACTATTTGCTGAAGCCTGCCCCTGAATCGTACCAAATCACTGTCGCCTGAGAATACGCCGAGCCTGCCGCGCAGTTCGTTCTGTTCATCTTCGGTAAGGTACGTAAGTTCCCGTATCACGCTTTCATCGTTGCGGGTAAGCACGTTCAGTTCCGCCATCAGGCGGTTGTAGTTGCCGACAAACGTTATCACGGCATCCTTGACCGCCTCCGTGTCCGTCTCCACCTCGATGGTAACGGGCGTTTCGCTTGCGGCCCGCGAGGTGAGCGTGAGGCCCGGTACAAGATCGTCTATCGTGTTCGACGGGCGTTGTACCTCAATGCCGTCCATAAGCATGATTGTGTCCCGCGCGGTTGACACGGGGTTCAGGGGCCTCACATCCCCGCCGGCCGGGGTCGGGTCGAAAAGCTGTATGTTCCTTATTGATACAGAACGGTGTGTGTTGTCATTGTCAATACCTATGCCGGTGACCGTCCTGCCTTCAGCCAGCGGGTAAAGCCGGTACTGGTTTTGCGAGAAGCCGGACGTATCTTTTATAGGCGGCAGCGCGACGCTGGTACCGTCATCGAATTCGAGACGCAGGACGGACAGGTTATCTACGCGGGCGGCGGCCGTCTGGCCGGGGGATTCGGCTGCCTGGACGGGCGCTGTGCCGGCTACCGGCGTATCCGCCGCGTCGCCGGGCGTACCGCCACCGGTGCGCTGGCGCTGTATCACGTATTTGCCGTCAACAACAGCGTCTGCCCCGTCCGGGGGGCTTGCCGGAATAGGGGGCTGGGGCGGGAACGCGGCTACCGGATCGGAAACACCACCGTCCGGGCCGGCGGCGGCGGTGCCGCCGCCGCCGGACGGCAGTACGTCCGCCGCCGTGATTGAGGTCTCGAAACGCAGTATCAGCGTAGGGCCCGGCCTTACATCACCCAGCGGTATGCTTACGCCGGACATGGGCGGCGTAAGCATACCGTCGCCTGAAACGGACTCGTTTACCGCCGAAGCGCCGTCGCGGGCCGCCACCGCCTTGATGTTGGTAATCTTGGGCTCCGCCGGGGCTTGCCCTACGATGCCGGTCTCCATGGCCAGGGCGAGCGCGTCGCCTGAAAATGTAAGCCGGTTTTCAGCGCCCGTCACAAGCGATTCCAGCACGAGGGACTTACTGCCTTTCTGTACGTTAACGAGGCCGGCCTTTACAGTGCCCTGACCGCGCCGGTTCAGCGTATCGGCAAATTCCCGCAGGCTACCGCCCGAAAATTTAAATGAAACGCTTTTGCCGCCTGTCGAAAAAGAGTACTCGCCTTCCGGCACCTGAAAAGCGTCGTCCAGTGGCTTTGAAAGGAAGCGATCGGCGGCTGCCGTCTGTTTAACAATGAATTCATACCGTTGCGTACCGGCTTCGCGCGATACGGACGCGCTGAGCGCCGCATCGCTGCTGGAGACGGCGGATTTATCGTTGAACGGATTTTGATACGAGTACAGCAGGCGGGAGTCTTCCCTCAGTTGTGTAATACGCCGGCCCAGGTTCTGCCAGTTTGTCTTTTGGGCGGCAAGGGTTTCGTTGGTACGTTCGACCCTCTCCTTGGGCAGGCGCTCAATCTTCATAAGGTCTTCGACAATCTTTTCCGTGTCAAATCGGCTTTTTACACCAGGAATCGATATATCAGGCATGAATCCCCCTGCCCCGCGCCATGCTAAACTTTTTCGTCAAACAAGAAACCTATCGCCTCTTCTATCTTGTTGTGAAGGCGTTGCAGTTCTTCAGGCGGCAGCACCTTTATTACCTTATCGGTATCCGGATCTATCACGTTGACGCTTATCTCGTTTGATTCATGGTTTATAACGAATTTTAATTTCTTGTTGAACGCAAGACTTATTTTTTGAAGGCGTTCTACCCCGGCCTTAATGTTTTCCAACGCTTCGCCCCCGGGCAGATTCGAAGTGAAGCGTTTAACCTCGGCGTCCCAGTTTGGGTCATTCACCAGCGAAGCGCCGTATTCCGCATTCGGTTTACGTTTTGCCGCCGGAGCCTGCGGCGTGGAAAATCCCGTTTCAACAACACTTGCCACCATATTCAAAATATACCTCCTCCCTGTTGACAGGGCAACGCCGGCATTAGCCGCGTACCGTAAAAAGAAAAAGATGGGAAAGTGCGCGAACCTCCCCATCTTCCTTGATAAAAGACAACGTCCAGGAGCCTCTTACCGTAAGAATTTTGCCTGCCTGCTAACCGAGCAACGAAAGAACCGACTGATTCCTGACATTGGCTTGGGCGAGCATCGCAACGCCGGCCTGCGAAAGTATCTGGTCCTTTGTGTACTGAACCATGCCGGATGCCATATCCTGATCACGTATGCGGGACTCGGCTGCCTGAAGGTTTTCCGCCGCCGTAGCGACACCGATGGCCGCCGTTTCAAAACGGTTCTGGTAAGCGCCAAGGTCCGCGCGTTGCTTGGATATTGTTTTGAGCGCTTCGTCCAAAATACCTATGGCGTTGTTGGCGCCTTCCGGGCTGGAAAGATCGATGCCGCCCTGATCGGCCTGTAGACCTAGCGCCTGCGCCGTCATTGTGCCGATGAAAATCTGTTTGTTCTGGTCCATGTTCGCGCCCACCTGAAGCTGCATAACGGCACCGGCAGCACTATCACGGGCAAACGCTCCGGTAAGCATATTCATACCGTTAAACTGGGCGTGGCTCGCTATACGGTTGACCTCGTCTACAAGCGCCGAAACTTCGACCTGTATCTGCATACGATCGTCACTGCTGTAAATACCGTTGGCCGACTGTACGGATAGCTCCCTTATGCGATGCAGAATATCCTGTGATTCCTGAAGGTAACCCTCCGTAGTCTGTATGAACGATACGCCGTTTTGAATGTTGCGCTCTGCCTGGTTAAGGCCCCTGATCTGACCCCTCATCTTCTCGGAAACCGCAAGGCCGGATGCGTCATCGCCGGCACGGTTTATACGCAGACCCGAACTAAGCTTTTCCATTGCTTTTGTAGTATCGGCCTGGGTGACACCGAGTTGACGGTTGGCAAACATGGCGCTCAAATTGTGATTTATAATCATATAACCCTCCATGTGTTGGTAATCTTGAGCTGTCCTTAGCTTAAGATCGTACACGCAACAGGCTCCCGGCAAGGTCTTCGCGCCGCGCCTTGCCGGAATCCTGAAAGCGGAACGTCAGACTACTCAATCCATGAAACGATCAACTATTGCCTTACCGGAATTGATTATTCTGACGTGTCCGCCGTGCAGTACCCAGCGGGGGTATTTGTCAATTATCAGTGGCTTTACAGCCTATAAACATTGTATATTCTTTTTTAAAAACATTCAAGTATTCTAAAAAAGGAATAGGGAGTAAAGAAGCTGTTTCAAGACAGCTTCCTTAAACTCCCCTTCCCACCCTTTTTACTGAAGTAGTTGGAGTACCGAGGAGGCTCTCTGGTTAGCCTGTGCAAGCATCGCGGTGCCGGACTGGCTCAGGATCTGATCGGTAACGTATTTGACCATCTCGTTCGCCATGTTAGTATCGCGGATACGGGATTCGGAGGCCTGTAGGTTTTCGGCGCCTATGTCTATGCCGCGGATCGCGTGTTCCAGCCTGTTCTGGTAGGCGCCAAGGTCGGCGCGCTGCTTGTTGATAACCTTGATGGCTTCATCGAGTGTGCCTATCGCACTGTTGGCCAGATCGGCGCTTTCGAGCGATAGGATGCTGTCGTCGGTAATATTACGGATACCGAGTCCCTTTGCGGTCATGGTACCGACGAAAACTTGTTCCCTCTGGTCGATGTTGGCGCCGATGTGGAACCACATGGAACCGGTAATTACATTCTGGCCTGTCTGCCGGGCAAAGCGTCCGGTAAGCATGTTGAGGCCGTTAAACTGCGCGTGGCTCGCTATACGGTCTACTTCATCGATAAGCTGGGAAACTTCAACCTGAATCTGCATACGATCTTCGGCGGTGTAGATACCGTTGGCTGATTGTACCGCAAGCTCCCGAATGCGCTGGATGATGTCCTCGCTTTCCTGTAGGTAGCCTTCAGTAGTCTGAATAAAAGAAACTCCGTCCGCGGCGTTGGCCGAGGCGCGGTTTAGGCCGCGGATTTGGCTGCGCATTTTTTCGGAAACGGCAAGCCCGGACGCATCGTCGCCGGCACGGTTGATCCGTAGGCCGGATGACAGTTTTTCCATGTTTTTTTCAAGTGCGCTCTGAGTTACTTTGAGAGAGCGATCTGCGAACATGGCGCTAAGGTTGTGGTTGATAATCATTATCTTCCTCCATGATTTGTTGCGGACTGGGACTCCGCATAAAGGGCATCCTTGCCCTTTTTGAGCTTCGCCTTCCCATTAGGCTCCACTCATTTCAAGTATCGGCTGATAGTATGCATTACTTTAACAGGCAGCGGGCGGCGTACTCCCAGAGCTTTATGAACGGTTCTATTTCGGCGCGGACGCGCTTCAGGAATACGGTATCGCTTGTCGGGGGACGTGCGCCGCCGGAGGCGGCGCAGTCGGGGAAGTGCGCCCACAGGTACGAGGCCTCATCAAGCAGGCTGTCCAGCCGTCCGTTCCCGGCTTCCCTCACGCCTTTCAGTATGCCGAGCAGTTCGTAAAGCAGCGCCGCCTCCCGCTCAATGAATGATGGTAAAAGGCGGCCTACGGACGGGTCCGGCGTGGCCGCGGCGGGCTTCCCGTTACGGCCACGGGCCGCCATCTCCCGCACTGCCGCATCGTAAGACAGGGTCTCCACGCCGAGATCCAAGCCGCTTCCGGCTATCGTGAACACGCGGCCCGTTCCGGCGAATTCCTGTTTGAAAAGGCGGCGGTAGTTTTCCATCGCAGGGGCGCAGTACAGGCCGCCCGCGGCGGGTTGCGCCCGTATTGCCGCCGCCACAGCAGGGTACAGGCCGCCAAGCCGCGTATGCCGTCTCAAAACTTCCCCGTGAGACGGCGCACCCCGGCAATGGCACTTGTCAAGCGTAAACGCGAAGTCTATTCCGGCGGTAAAAACGGGCCCCGTTCCCAGGCGCAACGCGAGGCTTACCGCGCTAAGTCCGACAGAACCCAGGGGCGGAAGTTCGGCGGGCAGCAGTTTAAGGGCGGAAAGCCGTTCGAATATGTTTAATTCCGTCCAGCGTGTCCAAAACATGCGGCTTTTACCGCCCAAAACGCCGCTTGTGGCGGGTAGCGCGGACATATCCATCGCGACAGGTATACGCCAGCCGCCAGCCCCGCAAAAGTCGCGCAGATTCCAGTGCTGGGATTCCAGCGCGACGACAAGGCCGGGTTTGATCCCCCGTTCCCTAAGCGGGCGGAACGCGGTATCGACGCACAGGATGCGGCAGGACGGGGGCAGGGGACAGCGCTCAACGCGGTCAAGAAAACCGTCGAGCGAGGGCCCCGCGCCCAAAACGAGTACGGGGGCGTCGCCGAAATCAAGGCTTTCCACACCGGGCCTTTCCGCAAGCAGGCAAAGGTTCCGTACAGCGTTACGCATATACCGGCGCCCCAACCTTGTGAGCGTAAGCGCGTTCGACCACTCCGTCGCGAGCGAGCGGCGCATCAGCCTGAGCGCCGCTTCGTAAAAATCCGCGTTTAACTGCCATCCGGCAGTTAAACGCAGTTCTTCTACACGTCTGAAGCGGCGACGTTTCCATGCCCGTCCGGCAAACGCCGCGAGCGCCGCCGGGTTTTCGGTACGCACGAAACGGAACCTGTCGTCTTTTACCGCTTCCAGGTCGCCGGTATGTTGGACGGAAAGATCGTACAGCGCCGGATCCGCCTCGACGCAGAGCAGGGCCGAATCGGGCGGCAAATTTTGCATGGCGAGCGGTATGCCGTAGCCCAAAAGCGGGGACGGCAGCAGGTACAGCGTCCCTGCCGCAAGCGGCAGGGACGCTTCCACCGCGCGTTCAGCCTGCCGTAACGGGTCCACCCGCGATAGCAAGGCCCTGCCCCGGTAGTAAACTGAAAAGCCCCGCCGCGCCGGCTCCAGGCGGGGGGCTTCACCGGCGCCGCTTTGATCCATCTGCATAGCCCGCTCCATAAGGCCAAGTCCCGCTACGCGAGCGAAGTTTTGTCACGTAACGGGCCTGAGTTTGCGTAGCACACTTTTCTCTAAATCAGAAAGCAAGCCTCCGGCACTTTGCTGCGCTTAGGGCATATAAGCCCAAAAACCCTCACCGCCGTTTTCCGCGTACCGGCGGAGGCTTAGGCTGCCACGCGATCCGCTCCTTCAAGGCCACAGGCACACCTGCCGCGGTAAAGCGCGGACAAGCCGCGTAAGGCCATGCGTCCTTACTATAGCGGAAAGCCCGGCCACGCTCCTTGCCGGGGATGCGCCCGTAGAATCGCGCTAATTGGAATACAGGCGAAAATACGTGTTGATGAAGTTGTCATTGAACTTGTCGCTTGCCAGAATTGAACTTGCTATGCCGCGCAGGGTCTCGTTGTTGGCCCACCAGGACGAAAAGCCGGTTTTGCTGTTTTCGGCGGCGTCACTTTCATCCGTAAGCTCCTGCTCCGGGTACAGGATAACGATGTTGCTGTCATTGCCGCTTAACACGAGGGGGCGGGAAGGCTCGCCGACAGGTGTGGAAAAGGCGACGCGCCAAAAATTTTCATCGGAAACCGCGTCCTTTAGACCGGGGGCCTGGAAGGAATTGAGGCTTGTAAACAGCGGGCTATCGCCGTAATTTACCGGAAGCGGGCCGAATTCATGTGTCTCAATGCCGGTGCCCAACACTACTGTGGTAAACCCTTCCGTGCGCACCTGCCGGGCGAAGTTTTCGGCCTGCACGATAAGCCAATCCTCAACAACACCGCGCTCGCTTTCCATCAAAAACCCGCGTATCTTGTCCAAAGTCTCCGAATCCTGTAGGTTGGGCGGACGGGCCGTGTCGTTTGCGCGGAAAATAACCCAACCTGTGGAAAGTTCAAGCAAGTCGCTGATCCCGTCCTTGGGCAGGTTTATCACGGCCCTCCACTGCTCCTCGTCCGGTATCTCGGATGAAAGCTCGAATGCCATCCGCGACCCGGTATCCCCGCCGCGTCCGGCGTACTCATCATCGGACTGGGTACTGGCAGCGTCCTCAAAAGTTATCCCTTTTGACAGAATTTTGTCCAGCACGGCCTGCGCTTCACGCTTGCTGCCGGGAACCGTTATCTTCGAAAGGTACACCGTCTTGAACATATCCGTATTCCGGCTCGCGTAAGCCGCAAGCTCGTTGTCGGGATAAGATGAGTACGGAAAGGCCGTCATGCTGAATTTACGCTGAACAAGCGCCATCCGCCCGATAAATTCAGCCTCCGCTTCGGCAATTTTTACCGTACCGACATCTTCATGGTAAATGTTGACGGTTAAATCGTTCCGCATATCCTGCCACAGTTTCATCCGTTCGGCGGCGGGCATCTTGTTGTACTTTATCGCCGAAAAACGTCCGTTTTCCTGAAAGAAAGGAATTTCGGCGACCTTTCTGTCCACGAAGACTTTTGACGGCTGGTAGCCTGATTCATTCATAATATCAAGGATGGCGGTGCGCTCGGCGGCAGTCTCGAAGGCGTTGCGCCACGCCTGGTAATCGCCCATCCTGTACTGTTCCGAATTCCGTTCCAGTACGCGGGCAAAGAAACCGCCGCTTGAATAGGCTATCGGTTTGCCGTTCCAGGAACCGAAGTCCAGACGCTGGGCGCCCGGACCCTCGCCCGGCACAATCGCGGGCACAAGAACGAAGGCAATTATTACAACCACAAGAACCAGTACCGTCCCGATGAAAATAAGGGGGTGCTGTTTGAAACGCCGTTTAATATCGGGCTGTCCCGAAATTTCCGGCTTTTTCCCATGTTTTTCGGATTTCTTTTCAGCCATTAAGCTCTCCTCGCATCATACACATCACGGAGCCGGCATTTTTGACCCGTGAAAGCCGCACACCGCCGCTCAAAGCCTTTCGCGTCCCGGCCGTTTGGCGGCGCTCCCCGTTTACACGCCGCCCTTAAGCCTGCCGCCGGCACCTTTGAGCGCCCGCCGGCGCCTTTGAACGCCCGCCGGCGCCTTTGAGTGTCCGCCGACGCCTTTGAACGCCCGCCCGCCCGTTTAGCCGGATTTCGCGTCCTTTCCGGCGGCGGCAGCGGACTCGGCGTCCGCCCCGGCATCCTCCGTGGAGGATGCCGCCTCCGACTTGGCAAACTTGACAAGGGCCACCACCTGATCCTCACCCGAAATAAGCTTTACGCCGCTACCCAGCACCAGATCGCGGACATGTATGGACTGGTTCACGCCCAGGTTGGATATATCGACGTTGACCCGTTCCGGCAGGTCTTTGGGGAAGCACTCCACTTCTATATCGTGCAGCGGCGTTTCAAGTATGCCGCCGTCCCTTACACCGATAGGGCTGCCGGTAATATGCACGGAGACCCGTGCGCGAAGCAGCTTACCCATCTCAATTTCATAAAAATCAACATGAAGGATGTTGCCATCCTGTATGTTCCGCTGGGTGGACTTTACAAAGGCATCATGCGCCCTGCCATCCACCTCAACCTTAACGATGGTACTCTCGGAAATAGCCCGCAGGCGGGTAGACAATTCCCGTCCGTCAAGGTCTATAGCTATGACCGCGCCCTTACCGTACATAACAGCCGGAACCCGCCCCTGCTTTCTCAGGCGGGCGGACCTTGCGGAACCAAAATCCGTCCGTGTTTTGGCGGAAAAAACAACATTACTCATAAATTGAACTCCTTAAATCCTGTGTACCTTTGAATATGGATATGGTAGTATGCGCCCTAAAAATTGTCTAGGGGCCCGGCGGGAGGACCCGCGGGAAGCCCGGCGGGAGTTTGCCGCAGAGCAAATCCCAAAAAATCGCCGTTTTCGTTTCCCGCGTGCCGGTGGAGGGCTAGGCTCTCGTGTGATTCGCTACTTCAACGCCACAGACGCACCTGGCGCTTGCCCTTTCAATCCCGGTTAGCCTCTGATTCGCGCTAATTAGAGTCTGTCCATAATGTAGACACATTATGGACAGACAACCTTAAAATAGGCATTTTGCGTACCGTTTTGGCACAAAACGGGAGCAAATGCAAGGTCTGTCCGCAAAGTAACC
>JAITKQ010000102.1 GCA_031278295.1 Spirochaetaceae bacterium
TTTGATCACCAGCAGGGCGGTGAATATGTAAGCGTGACCTCGTAAAACCGTATCATCCCAATGAAATCACTGCTGTAGTTTTGTTGGGGTGGATAATTCTTTGTCATTCTTTACAATAACTTGTAATTCATGAACAATATCACTCAACGCCGCAAGCCTGACAGCCATAGATTCCCTTTTTGAGGTGGGACGTAATTTTCCTTGTTCCGCCGCAATTACTACAGCATTAACTTCGTCCTCAGCTATAATATTATCATAGTTCATAATTACTCCTCATCTAACAAATAATAAAATTGTTTTCTTAATTTCATCGCATGAATAACCACTAAACAATCACGTTCAATATCCTCAACAGCTATTATCTCCAATGCGTTTCCCAAATGATCAAAACCAATGAACAAACGCTTGGGCGTATTATCATCAAGCGTCATATCATTTCTGAAATTGAACAAACAGGAATAAATACTTTGCTTTGATACCCCGTGTTTGTAAGCGCTATCCAAAACAATAATCTCCATTATCCGGGTACCAGCCTCATTTTTACAGTACATCATAAAAGTAACAAAAATGCAAAGGGTATGCCGGCAATTTTACATTAACCGTCCGTGATTAACGGAAATAGTCCGGCGTAGCGGATAAGCGCCGACACCCAGTTTACTCACCCACTCTTTCGCGGGGCTGTTTTTATGCGCAAAAAGACGGCGGCTTTGATCACCAACAGGGCGGTGAGGAAGATGCGTAGACGGGTGGATTCTGTCAGTACGATGATCGGTACGATCAGCAGGCAGGCGAACAGGTAGATACAGATTTTTTCCTTTGCGGTGAGGCCCGCGCCGCGCATACGTTCTATGCGGGGGCCGATGAACTGGTTGGTCATGATCCAGTTGTACAGCCGGGCGGAGCTTTTCATAAAACAAAAAGACGCGGCCAGCAGGAAAGGCGTGGCAGGCAGCACCGGAAGGACAATGCCGGCAACGCCCAGGGCAAGCATGGCAAAGCCCCCAATGATAAACAATACTTTTGAAACGATCATAAGGCCTCCAGATTATATGAAAAATCAGGCTAAAGCCTGATTTTTCGGAAGCCGGCTTCACCGGAAACTTTCGTTTCCGGTGAAGCCGGTTCACGGACTATACCGGCTTAAAGTCCGTACTATTCACCGCTTTGATAGTCGTACGAAAAATCCATTATAAAATTCTTGCCGTCTTTCGCAAACGATTCAGGCTGGAATTTCGCGAAACCGCCTTCCACGGTTTTTATGATGTAGGTATTTCCTGGAACAGAGTATACCGGAGGCATACCTGCCGTGCTGTACCAGCCGTAGCCGATGGCGTCAATTTCTCCGCTTAACCCGGTATCCGTCAGATCCGCGTCCGTAACTTCATCTATCAATTTTCCCGCTATAGTCTTTGCCTGTACATTTTTATAAACGTTGAGGAGTACGGACGAGCGGCCCGCCACGGGCATTTGGGGGTGGACGGCAGTTCCGTCATTATTACTTTGCAGTTCGTCCGTCCTGGTGGCCAGGATGTCCCAGTCCGTGGCTTTGGGAGCGGCCGTTCCGCCGCCTGTCCATGTCGTTCCGTTGTTAAGCACCCCAGGGCCGCCTGCTCCCACCAGTTTGAAGTAGAACCAGCCGTAACCGGCGGTTAAGCCGCTTACCGCCGCTTTTATTTCCACCTTGCCGGTATCACCGGAGGCAAGGCCGGGAACTACCGTCATATTGAATGACTGTGGCGCTCCCATAGTCATACTAAAGACAACTTTGAAATATGCCGCCGTGTCGGTGGTTTTGTATTGAACTTTTACCATGTACACCTTTGAAGCCGCCATCCCAAGTTTTGCCAGGGGATTTACCTCGCTTTGATAACTATACAGGGATGTCCCCGTCTTAAAGGTGTATTCCTTGACATTGGCCGTTTGCCCGCTAAAGTCGGCGGTAATATCGGTGCCACCGGTATTGTACACCTGGACCCCGGACCCGTAACTGCCGCTGTTGGCGATGATATTACCGCTTGCGTCAATGGCGATATCAAAGAAGTCGTGGGGCAGCTCCGTTTTAGTTCCGGTGGAAAAGTCGAAGAATACAGCATTGTTTTTGTTGGCGTAATCTACATCGAGGGTATCACGAGAAAATTCGTCATCACCCCCTCCCCCATCGCCGTGGGGGCATGAAACAAACATTACCATAGCCGGTAAAACCAGCAAAATACTTTTTGAAAGAATCCGTTTTAATAAAGTCATAAAAAACTCCTTATATATTTTTTTCCGCCGCTTCCGCCGTTTTTGCCGGTATAAAAATCAGGGAAGCGCCGGATTTTACCGCCTCAAGGCGGCAGTTTACAGTTTGAAATTCGCTCCTAGCGCGAATATTATCCCGTCATTCAGCCCGTAATAGTCCTTTTGATTCTGCCCCTCCGTGCTGTTCGCAAGATGTATGTTGTTAAGCAGATTCTGTATGCCGCCGTACACTTCCAGCCTTTCACCGAAAAATGTTTTTGATATACGCAAATTCACGATCAGGTAGTCGGGCGTGTACGTCTTGTTTGCGTAACTTATAAGCTGGGGCGAATTCCAGTTTATCTGCGTGTGAACGGACGTTTCGATCACGGGAATCAGGTACGTCAGATTCGCGTTTATCTGGTGCGGTACGCGGGAAGGCAGATCGATATAGCCTTCCTCCGCCTCGTCATACTCTTTTGCCAGCGTATAGCTGTAGGTGACGGCGCTTTTCAGGCGGGCGCCGTTGTAACGCAGCGAAATATCCCCGCCCGCGGTGATCGCGCGCCCTATGTTCATGTACTGCATCACGGAGGTGTAGGCCTGCATCTGGCCGGTTTGGTCATTCATCGCCTGGCCTCCGTTTTCATCAACCGTTATCGCGTCTATCAGATCGATTATGTAGTTAAAAAAAGCGCCGGCTGAAACGCTCATTTCTTTTGTAAGCGAATAGTCCGCCTGAAAGTTAAAGCTGTGGGACGTTTCCGGTTTCAGGTTCGGGTTGCCCCTTATAAGAAAATTGTACGGCGCCGGATGAAAGAAAAACCAATAATTCTGCTTTAGGCTGGGCGTCTTGAAACCCATGCCGTAGGAAAGCCGCAGGGTAAGGTCTTTAAACGGGTCGTGACGGAGACTCAGTTTTGGGGTCAGCTTGTACAGGTGTTCCTCATCATCGTCTTTTGGCGGCCTGTAATCAAAACGGAGACCGGGCACTATGCGGAATTTGTCGGCCCCTCCTATGTTCCAGGTATCCTGGACAAAGACGCTTACCATGACGGCGGATTTTTCAGCGCTGAACGAATCGCTTTCCAGCGCCTCGCGTTTTGTGTTGATCCCAAACAGCAGCGCGTGTGAAATAAGCGGTTCCCACGAAAAACGAATCTCCCCCTCAATGTCGCGGAACAGGCTGTCCGAAAAATCGGCGCTCGTTTGGCTGGAGTAACTTACCTTGTCCGCGTTGTAGACCAACTGCCTGTAACTGAAAAAGCCGTCCAGCAGCGCAAAATCGGAGATACGGTAAGCGTCCTTCACGCCGCCCTCAAGTTTTGTGTTCAAAAAATCATAGCCGTTCTCTATGTCCGCGCTCATGCCTATAAGCGAATCCATCCAGCTTCCGTACAGTTCCAGTTCGCCGTTCGGGTGGTACCAGGACACATTTGCCCTGAGCGCCCCCAGCCGGCTTGCCGGAACCTCGTAAACGTCTATGTTCTGCCTGTACGTGTTCCGTTTTTGGACCTTTTTGCCGTCGTCCATGTCGAAGGAGCCGCCCAGCGAGGCGGCAAAAAGCTTGTTCGCGTAGCCTATATAGCCTTCGCCGTAGTAGCGCAGGTTTGACGCGATTTCCTGCTTCAGTCCGGCGGACAGCTTCCCCGTTTCCGGTTTTTTTGTGATGATGTTGATCACCCCGCCCATCGCGTCCGAACCGTACAGCACGGACGAGGCCCCGCGGACTATCTCTATCCGCTCAATGTCGGAAACGGGGATCATGTTGACCGGAGTCGCGCCGCCTGTGTCCCCCGTGATTTCCATCCCGTCTATCAATACCTTTACGTAGGCCCCCTCAAAACCCTGCATCATGACGGTGGACTGCGGGTGTTCGTAAATCACCACACCGGGGATGTTCGCCATCACTTCGGCAACGTTCTTTGCCCCCATGTTGGCGATCTCCTCAGCGCTTATCACTTCTACCGCTTCGACCGTCTCATCAATGTTTTGTTCAACCTTGGCCCCGCTCACCACCATTACCGGAGCTTCCTCCGCCGGTAGAAAGATAGCAAAGGCTAACATTAAAATTAAAAAACCACCTTTTCTCGCTCTCATATTTTCTCCCTCCGGGTAGCATGGGCCGCTAAGACCCGCCCGAATCTTCCAACTGGTAACGGATATTCACCTGAACCGTGTAATCGCCGCCGCGCCCTTCCATGACCGGGAAGGGCGCGGCGGAACGTATCGTTTCAAAGGCGGCCTGCGCGAGAAAACGGTGACCGGAATTGTCCGCCTGCCGCAGGCCGTAAACACTACCGTCCCGCCTTATCGTGAACTCCGCCTTTATATCCCCCTCGATGCCGCGTTTACGCACGGACAACGGGTAAATCTTGTTTTTTTCCAAAAGCGCCACTATCAGCGCAAGGTACTCCGCCTCGCTCATGGCCCTGTTCCCCGCCGGGCCGTCCCCGGATTCCGCCGCGATTCCGCCCGCCTCAAAAGAGGAGGCTGCCGCCGCCGTAGCCGCCGCCGGCAGCGCCTCGCTGCCGGCGGCGGGTGCGGCCTCTACCGGCGCCGTTTCAGGCGGCGCCTGAAACGGCGGCGCCTGTTCAGGCGGGTCAAACTGTTCCCTTACCGCGGGAGGCATGGCAGGCGGCGGCGCGTTTGTCGCGGCAGCAGCGTCCTGCCCGGCAAAATTCAGCGTGAGTAACAGCTCCCTTGAGCCGGACGGGGGAGTTTCCTCCCTTTTAAAGAGCTCGAATACTGAAAACAGCGTGATGTTAAGCACGGCAAGGCCGATGAAGCAGCCCAGGCTGAGGAGGAACCACTCAAGCTCGCGCTTCCTGGCAAAATATGTTTGGTAAACCTTGTCAGCGGGGAAGCTCATGACGAATTGCCACATTTTTTACCCCCGCCCTGTTTAGAATGTCCATTATTTCCGTTACCCGCTGAAAGGCAAGCCGCCCGTCGCAGTCCAGGGCGAGGCGCAGTTCAGGATCTTCAAGGCTTTCCGCCATAAGCCGCCGCTCAAGGGCGGCCTCGGCGATCCTTTCCCCTTCCAGATACAGCGCGCCGGCTTCGTCCAGCGAAACGGTAAGCATCTGCCGCCTAAGCGCCTCGCCGGACGAGGCTGTGGGCAGAGAAAGCGCCAGAGCCGGTTTCTCAAATGTCGAGCCTATCATAAAAAAAACAACCAGCATGAATATCACGTCGATAAGCGAAGTGATGTTTATTTCTGTACGGCGCGAAATGTCCGCCCCAAATGTCTTCATCAGGCGCTCTCCTTGTCCCGATCAATGCGTTCCGCCCCGTCACTGCCGCCGCGGAGTATGTCCTGCCGGAATTTCTCGCTGAGGAATGAGACGGCGAGGCCCATGTCCCGCAGGCGCGAAGCGATCAGGCTTTCAAACCACTTACAGCAGCCAAGCGCAAAGATTGCGGTAAGCAGCCCGGTCGCGGTGGTTATCATGGCTTCACGGATGCCGCCGGACAGGAAGGCTATATCTACCGCAGACCCGCGTTCCTCTATCGCGCTGAACGCGCTCATCAGGCCGGTAATGGTTCCCAGAAGGCCGAGGAGGGGGGCTACCGTCCCGGCAAAGGACAGGATTTCCAGGCCCTTCTCCATCTCGCGGCGTATGACAAGCGCCTGCCGGTCCAGTATCTCGGATAGAACGGGCGCGGGTTCGTCCCGGCGTTCAAAGAAACAGGCCGCCATCCTGCCGGGCTGGCAGCCCCGTCTGTCCCGGGAAAAACTCCTGGAGGAAGCATCCGCCGGCGGCTCCGGCCCCTCAAGCAGCTCAAAAAGCCGGGCCTTGCCGTACCTGGTACGGAAAAAATAGACGGCCTTGCCTGAAAAAATCGCGAGTACCGCAACGTAGAGGGCCGCTATCACCCAGTTAACAGGCCCGCCCGAATTTATAAACCGCAGCGCCGGCAAAAAGCGATCCATTACTTTCCGTCCTCCCGTTCCTGCATATTCCTAAGTTCGCGGTACATTTCCAGCAGGTTTTCCACAATCCGCGGGGATGGCCGCAGAAACAGGGAGGAGGGGATGATGCGTATGTTGCCCTCCTTCCCTGCCCTCGTTTTCGCTATCACCGAATCGGCGGCCAGGATGTCGCCCGGTTTGGTGATAGACATCGCGCCAAACAGGAAATCGGGATTTTGCGCGAGGATGTATTCCGGCGACAGGATCGGCTGGGCCGCGTTCAAGCCGGCGGCGATGTTTTCCGCCCCAAGCGTACCGAGTATCTCTCCCGGCAATGATTCGGCGGTAAAAGCCATGATCGGGCTGGCGGAATAGAGGAAAGCGCCCTTCAGATTGAGCGGGTTTGCCCGCAATTCCACTTTTATCCTGTCAAGTTCGGCCTGTTTTTCCGCGACAAGCAGCCGGGCTTCCGCCTCCCGGCCTGTAAACTGCCCCAGTATGATCGCGCTGTTAAAGACATCCGCGATAGAATCGGCGTTGTGGAGCAGCACGGTATAGCCCCGCGAGGCAAGGTCCGCCATCAGCGCGGCGGTCATCGCGTTGCCGATCACGAGGTCCGGCTTCAGCGCGATTATCGCTTCAATGTTTGGCCGCGCCGTATTCCCCACATCGGGCAGCAGCGCGGTCTTTTCTTCCGGCCATATAGGGTCCCTGCCGGACGTTAGCCCGGCAATGGCAGCCTCACCGCCCGTCATGTACATCGTCTCTACCGCGCCGGGCGAAATGACGACAATGCGGCTGTAAACCGAGAGCGGAACCTTGTTTCCCGCCCCGTCAATCACAAAAACGCCGCCGTTTTCCTCTGCAAGCCGCCAGTAAAGGCTTGCCTCCCCATCTCCACTCCGCTCCACGCTTCCGGCGGAAAGGCCGGGTCGCGCCGCGTCCTTCTTTCCGGACGCATACAGGCTTTTACCGCAAAAAGCGGCGGTAAAAAGCAGTAATAACAACGATAAAAACGCGCGTTTTCCAAAAATTTGTCCGTTTTTTATGCTATGCATGAGTCTTTTTTCCTTTCTTTGCGCCGATGGCGGCCTTTAACACCTCCACCGCGATATTGTTTCCCCAGAACACACCGTCCGGAGTCAGTCGCCACCCTGAGCCGTCCTGAACCAAAAAACCCGGCCCGCTCAATTCCCGCGCCTTTTCAACGATAGCCTGTTCAGCCGCCGGCCCCAAAAAACGCGCGAGCCGTGCCGGATCGTACAAACCAAACTGAAGCTCCCCCAGCATCCGGTAATAGATCGCGTACTCCGCGCCCAGCGGCGAGACAAAACGTCTGCCCGGCGACATGGAATATATGCCAAAGCCGGCCAGCCTTCCCCCCGCGCCGGAACCGACAGGCACAAGGTCCCCGTTCCCGTACTGAATTTGTATATATTTGTACGCATCCCTGCCCGGACGGACAAGTTTGGAAAGCTCCAGCAGCGTAAAACCCGCCGCTGTAAGCCTGTTGTAAAAAATGTTATGCCGTTCCCTGTCCGATTCGATGTCCCGTACAAAGCGCGTTTCCCCGGCCTCAATCGAGCGGGCAAGGGCCGACCCTTTATTTACCATCAGGGAATAGAAACTCACGCTGTCTATTCCGGAGGAAACGCATATTTCCGCGTCCTGTTCTATTTCTTCTATACTCTGATCGGGGTAACTATAGATGATGTCTATGCAGAGGGTTCCATCCAGTGCGGCGCGCAGGGACAGAAGCTCATCGTAAGCCTTTTCGCCGCCGTACGTGCGTCCAAGTATCTTTCTGCCGCGGTCCGAAAAGGTTTGTATGCCGATGCTGAAGCGGTTTACGCCGAATTCAGCCAGCGTCCGGGCTTTTTCCGCGTCAAGGTTATGCTGGGTCGATTCAACGGTAATTTCACAGTCGTCCGCCAGCGGGATATGACGGCGAAGCGCGTCAAAAACAAGCGCGAACTGCCCCACGGTGAACACCGTGGGGGTGCCGCCGCCGAAGTATACCGAATTGAACGGGGCTTCCCGGATGTACGGGAACGCGCCAAAAGCCTTGATTTCTTCCGCTATGTACCCGGCGTAAGCGTCAAGATCGGTGTTTTTCCGTTCCTTCCGGTTCAGGCCGCAAAAGCTGCAAAGTTTGTCGCAATGGGGCACATGTATGTAAATGCCCCTGTCGGTATTACCGCTTTTTTCTGGGGGGGGGGGGGGTAGAGATAGTTTCTTGGTTACAGCCGTCCAGGGTTTCATGTTAAAAACCCTGTTTAGATGCCCTTTCGGCCTGCCTAGCAGGGTATCAAGGGTATGTTCGGCATCGTGGTGGGAACGGAGACGTTCATCAAACATTGACCGCCTCCATTTGCGGAGTCCGCATGAGGCGCAACGCCGCCGTCCGCCTGGGAAGCACAAAGGGCCTGCCGTATTCGTCATACTTTACTTCCGCCCTGACGCCGTAAACTTCTTCAATGATGTCTTCCGTGAGTATTTTGTCCGGACTTCCTTCGTACAGCGTGCGTCCGTTTTTTAGCAGTACGATACGGCCGCAGTACTGGGCGGCAAGGTTCAAGTCGTGGAGCACCGCCACAACGCACTTCCCCTCGCCCTCAGCCTTCTTCCGCATCAGTTCCATGATTTCTATGCTGTGGTTAAGGTCAAGGCCGGAAGTCGCCTCGTCCAGCAGCAGGATGTCCCCTTCCTGCACAAGGCATCTGCATATTATCACCTTCTGTAGTTCGCCCCCCGAAAGACTAAGGGCGTCCCGTTCCGCCAGCTCTTCGAGTCCCAAAAGCCTTATCGCTTCCTCCACCTTTTGGCGGTCAGCCTTTACATAACCCGCCCAGCGATCCTTCATGTGGGGCAGGCGGCCCATCAGAATCAGATCGCGCGCCTGAATCGAGGCAGGCGGCCTTGAATTCTGCGGCACAAAGGCGAGGCGGCGCGAACATTCGGCATGACCGGGCGCCGCGCCGCATCCTGAAAAAACGATTCGTCCGCTCGAAGGCTTTAAAAAGCCGAGCAGATTCTTTAGCAGGGTTGATTTTCCGGAACCGTTTGGCCCAAGTATCCCCAGAAATTCACCGGACTTTAGCGAAAGCGAAAGCTCTTTCAGGATCAAGCGCTGATGGTAGGCAAAGCTGATATTTTCGGCTTCAAGGCACATAGGCCCGTCCTTTACCGTTAGTAACGGCGAGAAACAAAAAAAACGGCGCGCCGAAAAAGGCGGTTACCACCCCTATCGGAATTTCTACGGGAGAAAGCAGCGTCCGCGCCAGCGTGTCGGCAAACAGCAGGAACATCCCGCCCGTGTACGCCGCCAGCGGAAGCAGCCGCCCGTGCCTGTTGCCGATCAGCAACCTGACGGCGTGTGGAACGATAAGCCCGACAAAGCCTATCATGCCGGTAAACGCTGTGGAAAAGGCCGCTATCAAACTGACCACGATCAAAAGCCGCCGCTTCAAGCTACCGACGGGAACCCCCAAAGAGTGGGCCTCCTCGTCCCCCAGAAGCAGGGCGTCCACGTCATGCCTGTGGTAAAGGAAGTACAGCAGGGCCGCAACGAGCGGAATCAGCAGAAAGCCCACCCGCGTCCACGACGCCGAACCTAGATAACCCATGGTCCAGACCATCACGCGGTAAGAATCCTGTCCGGCAATGTACATGAAGAATGAGGTCAGCGCACCCAAAAAGGCCGACACAGCCACTCCCACTATCAGCAGCGCTGCGGTATCCGTTTTTCCGCGCCGCCCGGAGAGCCGGAATATCAGAAAGGCGGTAGCCATCGCCGTAACAAATGCAAAAAGCCCGTACAGTAGGTCGGGCAAATTGAGGATGAAGGCCGTTGCCGCGCCGGCAACGGCCCCTGAGCTGATCCCGATAATGTAAGGGTCCGCCAGCGGGTTACGGAACACAGCCTGCGAAATCGTCCCCGCCGTGGAAAGCATCATCCCCACCAGAATCGCCATCACGATACGGGGCAGCCGTACCCCCCGCACTATCTCGGCGGCGGCGCTGCCCCTGTCCAAGCCTGCAAGTATAGCCCCCATATCGCCCGGCGGGATTTTTACCGCTCCGAAAAACAAGCCAAACAGAAAAAGCAGGGCAAGCAAAACCGACACAAGCGCGACAAGGCCGTGTATCTTACCGAATTTCAAGCCGGGATCTCCGCCACAGGCGGCCTCAACATGGAAAGCCAGTAAGCCGCCGCCGCCTCAATATCCTTTTCGTCGGGATGTTTTGCTGCCTCCAGGTGAAGCTTGATCCGTTCCTCGTTCATCGCGTGGGGGTTGTCCGGCGGCAACTGCTTGAACTGCTCGGTCAGCGCCGGGTCTATCCTGCCCTGGCACAGAAAACAGCCCAAAACCGTATTTTTTTCCGCCGCGACAGCCTGAACCGTCCGGCTTATATCCCTGGCGTGCCCGGAATCGGGGTACGCGCCCATCGTTCCAAAGAGGCCGACTCTGTGGCCTTCCAAGGATTTGATGTAGTTCAGCGCCTTTCGGTCGGCGTTTCCCCTGTCGGCCCAAAAACCGACAAGCACCCAGTCCGCGCCCGCCGGATCAGGGGAGTCCTCTACCGCCGCAATCCGCGTTTCAGCCAGTGCCGCCGCAAGACCCGTTCGGATACCTTCCGCCAATTTTTTTGTATTCCCGGTCTTGCTGGAATAAACTATCAACCCACGCCGTTCCGCCATAAAACCTCCACAGCTTCATTATTTTAAGCTAACTTTTGTTATGTTATATTAACTTATCGCGAGCTGTCAAGCGGCGGCGGGGCCGCGCCTCCGATTCACGGGCAGGGTAGACGCATAGACTTTACCAACTTTTCGGGTAACAGGCGGAAGACATTGTTTACCTGTTCCTTCCCACTATAATTCGTTTACCGGCCATACTTTATCACGCTGAGACTCTTCCAAAACCAAGCGACTGTGCTCTAAACGGCCCCGGCATAGCCGGACCGCGGTGCGAAGCGCCTCCTTCGTACCCGAAGGCACTGGCGTAAAACCCGCCTTCGGTACGCTACCGCGTAGCGGATGTGAGACCCACTGGTGGGCGGGGGCGGGCGCTTTAAAAAATACCTGCGATTCTGTAGAATATAACGGTTTGTTTAAAGGAGTTTGTATGGGCGGATTGTACAGCAGGGAAAATGAACACGACTCGTGCGGCATAGGCTTTGTGGCGAATATCGGCGGGCAGGCGTCGCATGAGATTCTGGAACGTGCGCTGGAAGTGCTGGAGCGGATGACGCACAGGGGTGCGGAGAGCGCGGACGACAAAACGGGGGACGGTTCCGGCGTACTGATGCAGATACCGCACGAATTCTACAAAAAGACCGTCGGCGAACTGCGGGACGGCGCGTTTGACAAAGAGGCCTCCTACGGTACGGGGCTGTTGTTCCTGCCTCCGTGCGATGAGGGGCGGCGAGGACAGGCGGACGCGATTCTGAAAAAGATTGACATTTTTGCGGCCGATCTGGGGCTTAAAGTTCTCGCGTTGCGCGATGTACCGGTCGATTCCGGGGCGGCGGGCACGATTGCCGGCAAGTCGGAACCCCTGATCAAACAAATATTCCTCTGTCCGGTGAACGGCGGCGAGGCCGGGCTACAGCTTAATGATTTGAATTTTCTCCTGTACCTTTTCCGCAAAAAACTTGAAAAGTACGCGCGGGCAGTAAAAACGGGCGGCTGCTATATGCCGAGCCTTTCCGCCTCCACAATCGTGTACAAAGGGATGCTGATGCCGCGCCAACTCCGTGAGTATTACCCGGAACTGACGGACGAGGCCATGAAGACCGCGGTTGCGCTGGTACATTCCCGCTTTTCCACAAACACATTCCCCGCTTGGGCGCTGGCGCAACCCTTCCGCATGATAGCCCATAACGGCGAGATAAATACGTTGAAAGGCAACCGCTTTTGGGCGGCGGCGCGTGAAAAGCTGTACGCGCATCCCCGTTTTACCGGTCAGATGGCCCGCCACCTTGATGATATAGTGCCGGTAATCGAGCCGGGGGCGAGCGATTCGGCAAGTTTTGACAACATGCTGGAACTCCTCGTGATGAGCGGGCGGAGTCTGCCCCACGCGCTGATGATGCTGATACCGGAGGCATGGAACGACAAGAATCCGATAAGCGATGAATTGAAATACTTTTACGAGTACCACGCCTGCATGATGGAGCCTTGGGACGGGCCTGCCTCTATGGTATTTTGCGACGGGCGCTATGTAGGCGGCACACTTGACAGGAATGGGCTGCGCCCGTCCCGCTATACCATCACCAGGAACGGCTTGATCGTGATGGGCAGCGAAACCGGCGTTCAGGACTTCAGGCCGGAGGAGGTTCGGTACAAGGGGCGTTTAGAGCCCGGCAAGCTGCTACTGGTTGACTTGAAGGAGGGGCGCATTATCCCCAACGACGAGGTAAAACACGCGGTCAGCACGGCTAAACCCTACGCCGGCTGGATTAGTGAAAACCTATTGACGCTGGAGCAGGAGAAGGACGGCGACCCCATACCTGCCGACCCGTTCTACCACGAGGACAGGCGGCTACTCTTTTTAGAGCGGAGTTTCGGCTACACGCGGGAAGACTGCGAGAAGCTGCTCCTGACAATGGCGGCGACCGGCCAGGAGCCGACAAGCTCCATGGGGACAGACACCCCGCTTGCCGTATTCAGCGACAAGCCCCAGCGGGTCTATTCGTACTTTAAACAGATGTTCGCCCAGGTTACAAACCCGCCCATAGACTCGATACGGGAAGACCTTGTCATGACGCTGACAAGTTTTGCCGGCCCGAATAAAAATTTGCTGGAAGAAACGGCGGGACACTGTCGTCGTGTCAAGATAAAAAATCCCGTTATGACGGCGGCGGACATGGAGCGGCTATTTAAAATCGCGCCGGACAGGTTCAAAAGCGCGTCTTTGGATGCGGTATTTACGGTTCCGTCCGTCGGCGGCGCGGTGGATCCCGCCTGTTCCTGCGCCTTGGAGAAGGCCTTGGACGGCCTTGTCGCCCGGGCGGTAAAGGCGGCGGCGGGCGGGGCGGCCTTCATCGTACTTTCCGACAGGGCGGCTCTGGAACCGGGTGCCGGCCTCTGCGCGGTACCGGCGCTACTTGCCCTCGGCGCCGTCCACCACGGGCTCATCAGGGCGGGGCTGCGGATGAAGGTTTCGCTTATAGTCGAATCGGGCGAGCCGCGGGAGATAATGCACTTTGCGCTACTTTTCGGTTACGGCGCGGATCTGGTCTACCCTTACGGGGCGCTTGCGGCCATCGCCGCCCTCTGCCGGGGCTTTGACGGCAAGCGGGCGGGCGCTTACCCCGATGCCTGTCATAACTACCTGAAGGGCCTACAGAAGGCGATGCTCAAGGTGATGAGCAAGATGGGAACGAGTACGCTACGTTCCTACCGCGGGGCGCAGATTTTCGAGGCGGTGGGTCTCGGCCCTGAAATTATCGAAAAGTGCTTTTGCGGCACGGCAAGCAGGATAGGCGGGGCGGGCTTCGCCGATCTTGAAGCCGAGGCTTTGGAACGCCGCGTTCTGGCGGTGGAGGCTGAGGGGCGTATCAGGGACGCTACCCGTCCCGCCCCGGAAGACTACCTGCTGTACGGCGACGGCCAGTACCGCTGGCGGCGTAACGGCGAAAGACACGCATGGAATCCGGAGACGATACACCTGCTGCAATGGTCAACCCGCACGGCGGACTATGCCAAATTCAAACAGTTCAGCGCGGCGGCGAACAGCCTGAACCAAAGCCCGCACGTGATTCGCGGACTCTTGGACTTTGCCAGGCCCGGCACGGTAAAGGGTGCGCCAGCCGCCGCTATCCGGATAAGCGAGGTGGAAAGCGCTGAAAGCATAATGAAACGTTTTACGACGGGCGCGATGTCCTTCGGTTCGATTTCAAAGGAGGCGCACGAGACGATAGCGAAGGCGCTTAATTCTATACAGGGCAGGTCCAATTCCGGCGAGGGCGGCGAGGATCCGGCGCGTTTTGAGCGGAAGCCTGACGGTAGCTGGACGCGGAGTGCGATAAAGCAGGTCGCTTCCGGACGTTTCGGCGTAACGTCCGAGTATCTGGCAAACGCGGTCGAGCTTCAGATAAAGATGGCTCAGGGTGCGAAACCCGGCGAGGGCGGCCAGCTTCCCGGTCACAAGGTTGACATTCAGATAGGGAGGACGCGCCATTCAACGCCCGGCGTTACGCTGATAAGCCCGCCGCCCCACCACGACATCTATTCGATAGAAGACTTGGCCGAACTTATCTTTGACCTGAAAAACGCGAATCCCGAAGCGCGCATCAGCGTCAAACTGGTAGCGGAAAACGGCGTAGGCACGGTGGCGGCGGGCGTAGCGAAGGCTCACGCGGACAACATCCTGATTTCAGGTTACGACGGCGGCACAGGGGCAAGTCCGCAATCCAGCATACGCCATGCGGGTCTCCCTTGGGAGCTCGGCATAGCGGAGACGCACCAGACCCTGCTCGTCAACGGGCTACGGGGGCGCGTACGCCTGCAAACGGACGGGCAGATAAAGACGGGGCGCGACATCGTTATCGCCGGTATGCTTGGGGCGGAAGAATTCGGCTTCGGCACCTCAACTTTGATAGTTTTGGGCTGTGTGATGATGAGGAAATGCCACGAAAACACCTGTCCTATGGGCGTTGCCACGCAAGACCCTGTTTTACGAAGCCGTTTTTCTGGAAAAAGCGAACACCTTATCACGTTTTTTAAGTTTTTGGCGGAGGAAGTACGCGAGATTATGGCGGAATTGGGCTTCCGCGAGTTTAACGAGCTTGTCGGGCGGTCCGATATGCTGGTACAACAGCGGAGTCCCAAGCCAAAATCGGCAAACATCGACCTTTCAAGGCTGCTTGCGACAGTAAGCGGCCCCGACTTCATCAAGGGCGGGCAGGAATCTTACTGTACCCAGGCTCAGGTTCACAACATCAAAAATGTGGTGGACAGGACACTGATAGAACGTTGCCGTCCTTCGCTCGACCAGAAAATCCCGACCGTCCTCAAAATGGATGTCCGCAACACGGATCGTGCCGTTGGGGCGATGCTGAGCTACGAGGTATCCAGGCGTTTCGGCGGGACGGGGCTGCCGGAAAACTTTATCACGGTGGACTGGACAGGTTCAGCGGGACAGAGTTTCGGCGCTTTTCTGGCGCCCGGCCTCACGTTCCGGCTTGCGGGGGACGCGAACGACTACTTTGGAAAGGGGCTTTCGGGCGGCCGCATCGCGGTTTTCCCGCCGCCCGGCTCCACCTTTGCCGGCGAAGAAAATATCATCATAGGGAACACGGCCCTGTACGGCGCGACATCGGGGGCCGCCTTTGTCGCGGGTTTGGCAGGCGAGCGTTTCTGCGTCCGCAACTCCGGTGCGCTTGCCGTTGTGGAGGGGGCGGGCGACCACTGCGCCGAGTACATGACCGGGGGCCGGCTAGTCGTTCTGGGGGGCGTCGGCAGAAACTTTGCCGCCGGTATGTCGGGCGGCATCGCCTATGTTTTGGACCGCTCCAAGCCGGAAAAAGGAGAGCGTCCGTTTGAATACTTCCTCAACAGCAGCATGGTGGAGCTTTCCCGTCTTGAAAGCATGGAGGACGAGGCCTTTGTCCTTGACGCGATAGAAAAGCACATATACTGGACAGGCTCGGCCTACGCGAAAACGATTCGGGGCAACTGGCCCATAGAACGGCTACGCTTCTACAAAATATTGCCGGTGGAGTACAAACGGGCGTTGGAAGAACAAAAGATCGCGGAACTTGACCGCAAACTGTACGACATCCGAAAACGCGAGGAAATCTCGGAAAAAAGCTGAATGCCCGTCATCTTCTGTTAAACCCTCCGGTAGGCGGCAGCCGATATATAGTAAGGGAACAAAATGTTTGTATCATTTTTGAACGGACCTAAGATGGCGGGGATTCTCGTTTTTACCGCCTGTCTGGGCGCGTCCGCCGGTGCGCTGGAGCTAACAGGCAGCGTGAGCGGTGCGTTGGACTGGGAAAGTATGCGTATTGACGCGGAACTGCGCCTGGATCTTGCGGTTACCGGCATAAGGCTGCCGTCCGGCAGGACGCAGGCGGAGGAAGCGCTGTTTTCAGAATATTTTGACAGCGTACAGACGCTAATCCTTTCGATCAGGCTAAACTCGTCCACGGTTATAGGCGATTTGATCGATTCAGGCGACGCCCCTCCTGAGTTGATAGACAGGCTGACGCTTCAGGCGGAACGCAAGGCCCCCAGGTATTCCCTCGATTTCCGCACGATCATCTCATCGTACACGATAGACCTTAAAGATGTCGGGGCCCTGCTTGTCAGGCATGGCGAGTCCTACGGTACGGAGCGCCTCGTAAACCCCGCGCCGGTAGCGGAGTACACTGGTATAATAATAATCGCGGAGGACGAGCTGCCCGTTCATGGCCGTAAGAGCTCGGCGGCGCTTAGGCCCTGTCTTTTCCCGAAAATCTGGGATACCGGGATGAATTTGATATACGACGGTATGACGACCAGTCCCGGACGGGAGGCCGTTTTTTCGATGGTTCACTATACCGGCATAGAAAACATTTTCAGGGACAACCCTTCCGGACTGAGCGAGGAACTGCGGCAGCTGGTAGGGGACAAGCCGCTTCGCGTGATAGCGCGCGGCGTATTCGGCATAAATCCGACCGACCCCGTGATAGACCGGGCGGATGCCGTCACGATCCTTTCATCGGAAGCGAACAGGCGCCTGCTGAACGAGGGGCGCGTCGCGTTCGTGGTACGGGCGGACACGCTAAAAAAACAATTTTAACGGCCGTTCTGTCCAGCGTGAACGCTGTATTAGCGGCAGTAAGGGGACAATTTTGAAATTTTGGGCGCATTTGCGGCGCTTCGCGCCGCAAACCGGGCTATCCGCTACAATGGTTAGCGCCGCCGGGAGAAGATCGGCGCGCCGCTCCAGGAGCGGCGAATATGGTTTTGCGGCGCTAATCATTCCGCTTCTATCCCTTGCGCGGCCTTTGCCCCTGATTCTTGCGTCGGGCCTTGCGGCAGCCCTGCCCTCCTTTGGACTGGGCGAGGATGTGCTGAAATTCGGCGGGGAGGCCGGGTGGAAACAGTTCAGCCTGCGAAACGGGCTGGCGGAGCTGGAAAACGTGCGTCCCACCAAGGTACTAGCGCTCAGCTCCGCTGAAAAAAGTGATGATCCCTCGCTCGACATGGCGCTCTCATTCGATGAGGGCGGTGCGGAGCTGTTTACCGACAGCGTCGGGAATTACAGGCTGCTGACATCGGGGACGGTGTATACGGCCGGAAGCGCCTGGGCGCGCTTTGGCGACGGCGCGGCGGTCTTTTCAAGCGCACCGGGTATGGCGGACGAGGCCGCCAAAGCGCCGGTGGTGATAAACGCGCGCAGCGCCGCCGCGCTTTTTTCCGTAGGCAGGAATATCGGCGATTTTTCGCTGGAATTCTGGCTCTACCCGGCCAGCATGGAGAACGGCGAAGAGGCCTTAAGCTGGACATCCGCGGTAAGGGACGGGGGCGTCTACAAAAACCAGAGTCTTGGCTGCGCCGTGTCAAAAAACAGGATAGAGTGGAACATAAAAAACTTTTTTTTCGCGCCAAAAACCGAAGAGGCGCTTTCCGTGAAAAGCATGGATTTAAGGCTGGTTTCTTCCGCGCCCCTCGTTCCCAAACGGTGGAGCCATCAGCTGCTCCGTTTTGACGGGACGACAGGGCTGCTGGAGTACCTCGTGGACGGCGTACTGGAAGACCTTGCGTACACGACTCCTTCCGGCGCCGAAGGCGGGGATGTTTTTCTGCCCCTCATAGGGGAGCGCGGCAATTTTATCCTGGGCAAACGCTTTAACGGCATGATAGACAATTTCCGCGTATACAAACGTTTCGTTGAACAGGCCGGCCTGCGCCCCTACTCCCGTAGCGGCAGTGTGCGGAGCGCGCCCATAGATCTGGGCGGTCGGAACAGTACCGTACTTCGCGTAGACGCCTCCGGCGGTACCTACGGCGCTTTAAACGGGGAGCGGCGAGGCGTATCCGCGCATACCGGTAATTTTGACTTTCCCGGCGGGGCGCAGATTCAATTTTTTATCCGCGCCTCCGATTCACCGTATTCATGGGAAGGCGCGGCCTGGCGCGCCTTTACGCCGGGCGAGGCGCTAGGCTCGGTGCGGGGCCGCTACATAGAGCTTGCCGCCGACTTCTATCCGGGCGGCGACTTTGAGACAACGCCTTTCTTGGAAGAGCTGAGCGTGGTGTTTGCAAGGAAGGCCGCCCCGGAGCCGCCGCCCTATATCAGGGCGGCGGCCAAAGACGGCGGCGTAGAACTGTCATGGGTGCCGTCAAAGGACGAGGCTACGGCAGGCTACATCGTTTACTACGGCGCCGCTTCCGGAAATTACCTGGGCGAAGGCGCTTCGGCAGGACCATCGCCGATCGATGCCGGGAAGCGGCTTTCAGTAAGTATTGACAAGCTCACCAACGGAATTCTATACTATTTCTCTGTGAGTTCTTACGATGATCTGGGACAGGCCGGTGACTATTCACGCGAAGTATCCGCGCGTCCGCTTAGGATGAGCAAATGACAGGAGATGCCAGAGCTTTCGTCTCAAAGTCGGGGGATGACGGGCCGGGTTTTTCTTTCGGGCATTATCCGGCGGCAATACCTACGGCGCTAAGGTTTTACGACACCTGCAAAACCGGCGCGTTAAAACCCTACGATCTTTTTACGATGATCAACTCCGATCCGGTACTGACCGGCATAACTTACGGGTTGTATCATGAATTTTTCCCGGAAATACCGCAAATTTTTTTCGGGCTTACGCAGATAATCATCAAACTAAACATAAATACGGTAAAAAACCATGTGTTGAAAGCGTTGGAACGGGCAATACCGCCGGAAAAGGCAGGCAAGGGGATCGTGGACAAACAGGCGGATTTTCTCCGCCGCTCCCTAGCCGCCGGCATGGTTTCGCTGCTGCTGGCAAAACGGCGCGGCCTTGCCGTCCGTGATATACAAAAATACTATTGCGCCGGCCTCCTGCACGATATAGGCGGCTTTGTCCTTTTGGAAGGAAGCGGGGCCGGCTTTGACGGCCTTACACCGGAAAAGGCCGGCCTGCTTGCGGCAAAACTTTGGGGCTTTCCGTCCGTTATTCACGATGTGATCGCGTTCCACCGGAATCACCGGCGTTACACGGGCGAGCACGCGGACGTGGTGTGCCATACCGCCCTGTCGGTCTCAATCCTGGATAAGTGGGAGGCGGCGAAAAGCAGCGAAGAGTCCCTCTCACAGGCTTCCGCTACCGATAAACTTTTTAAACTGCTCAACCTGGACAAAGGCATCTTAGAAGGGATCGAAGAGTCTTTCAGGGCTGAATTTAAAAAGACAGCGGCATTTATCGGTTTGGGGGATTAGCGATGTTGTCTGTACGTTTCTGGGGAGCACGCGGTTCAATCGCCAGCCCGGGCAAAGAAACTGTGGAATTCGGCGGCAACACCTCCTGCCTGGAACTGCGGGCGGACGGTAAACTTGTAATCGTTGATTTTGGCACCGGCATACGTCTGCTTGGCGAAAGCCTTTTGGCAAACGACCTGAAAAATGGCCCGATAAACGCCGATATTTTTGTTACGCACACCCATTGGGATCACCTTATCGGTTTTCCTATGTTTGCGCCGCTCTTTATTCCGACAAGCGAGTTGCGGATATACGGACCCGTGATGCCCGAAGGCTTCAAGGTCCGTAACGCGCTGAAACTTATGACGGATTATCCTTTCTGGCCCGTACGCCTCTGCGAATTTGCGGCAAAGCTGACATTCATCGACATCCTTGAAACCACGATCGATCTGGGGGCAGGCTTAACGGTAACAAGCAAGCTGCTTAACCATCCGGTAATCACGCTGGGTTACCGGTTCGAATACGAGGGAAAGAAAATAGTGGTTGTTACGGACAATGAACCGTTTTGGAATATGTTCGACGACAAATCGCATCCCATGTACAGCGCGGAGGCGGATTACGAAGGCTGTGAAGTGGCGGAAACAGAGAACAAAAAACTGTCTGATTTTTTTAAAGACGTCGATATCCTTGTTTACGACAGCGCCTACACGGAAGCGGAATACCGGAACAGCAAGCGAAACTGGGGTCATACATCTTATGAAAGCGCGATAGAAAACGCGAAAATATCAGGTGCTAAAAATTTGGTTATATATCACCATGAACCTTCCAGAACGGATGAAGCATTACGCGATCTTTCGGTAAAATATTCGAAAGCTGATTCCGGCCTTAAAATAATTACGGCAAAGGAAGGTATGGTTTTGACGGTATAGTATTTTCATTACCGGGGTACAAAATGTTTGAGCAGTTTCATGGACGGAAAAATATAATACGCGCGCTTGTTGTATTTTGTATATTTTATTATTTTCCGGCAAGCGCCGCAAATCTTTCGAAAACAATTTACGACAAAGTACGCCTCGCGCGGGTTGGCGGCGCGGACGGGCTTGGCGGTATGGATTATTCCGAAAAAGAAATAGCGCAAATTGCCTCGGCAAATTCCGAATTTAAAAACAGCTTTGTCGAAGGCATACCGGAACCGGAAGAATTTTCCATGCCGCAAATGGTGATCTATTCATCGTACACGGTGCGCCCGGGCGATATGATAAGCGTCATTTCGTCCGACTTCGGCCTGAATCAGGATACCTTGATTTCCGTAAACGGTATTTCAAACACCCGTTCCATCCAGGTTGGCAAAAAACTTTTGATACCGAATCAGGACGGCATAATGCACAAGGTGTCGCGGGACGAAACGCTGGACGGAATAGCGGGAAAATACAAAGTTTCTACCGCCGCGATCGTAACGGCAAACGAGCTGTTTTCGGAGAGGGTGAACGTTGGCACGGAGATTTTCATACCCAACGCAAAACTCGATTCGACAAGGCTACAGGAAATAAACGGCGATCTGTTTATATGGCCTGTACGCGGAAGGATCACATCGGGTTACGGTTACCGCAAGAATCCGATAACCGGGCTGCGCAGCTTTCATTCAGGGATTGACATAAGCGCAAATACAGGCGTTCCTATAAAGGCGGCGATGGCGGGCAGGGTAATATCGACCGGGTACAGCGATATTTTTGGCTATTATGTCGTAATATCGCATCACTCAAACTACCGCACACTTTACTGCCACATGAGCGTGATACGCACCGAAGCCGGCGCGTACGTCAGGATGGCGGACATAATAGGCAATGTCGGCAGTACCGGACAAAGCACGGGCTCCCACCTGCACTTTCAGGTGTACAAAAACGGCCGAACCGTGAATCCCATCGTACTGGTAAATTAAGCGTCAGCCTGTGCCGGTTTTGGGCGTATATTTTTCGTTATCTCCATAACCTTGCCGCCTATGTTTTTTGCCGCTTCCTCCGCGCGGATAACGCTGCGGCGTATCTTGCCGCTTATCGTTTTCGGCAGCTCATCGACAAATTCTATTATCCGCGGGTATTTGTACAAGGCTGTTTCGCGTTTAACGAAATCCTGAATCTCGCGGCCCAGCGCCGGATTCAACTCGTAACCGGGCGCGGCGACGACCGTGGCTTTTACCACCTGCCCGCGCTGCCTGTCATAAACGCCGGTAACGGCGCATTCCAGTACTGCCGGGTGCCGTTGAAGCACACTTTCCACCTCGAAGGGGCTTATCCTGAAGCCGGAACTTTTAATCATGTCGTCCATGCGCCCGCTGAACCAAAAATAGCCGTCCCTGTCCCTGCTCGCTATATCCCCCGTGTGGTAGATCTTGCCTGAAAAAGCCTCCCTCGTAAGCGCCTCGTCGTTGTAATAGCCGGAAAACATTCCCAGGGGCCTGCCCTTGTCGAGCCGCAGCACTATTTCGCCGATCTCGCCCTCGCCGCAGGAGCGGCCTTCCCCGTCAACAATATCGACATCGTAGCCGGGAGCGGGGCGCCCCATAGAACCGGGTTTAATCTTCATCCACGGGAATGTCCCTATCATCAGCGTTGTTTCCGTCTGCCCGAAGCCTTCCCGTATGGTAAGGCCGGTCATGGCGGTAAACTTGTTTGAAACCTCAGGGTTGAGCGCCTCGCCGGCCGTCGTGCAGTACCCAAGCGATGAAAGGTCGAATTTTTTCAGGTTTGACTTTACAAGGTAGCGGTACACGGTGGGCGGGGCGCAAAACGTAGTTATCCGGTAACGCCGGATTTTTTCGAGGAGTTTTTGCGGCACGAACGAAAGCATGTCGTAGACAAACACCGCGCTGCCGGCAAGCCACTGGCCGTAGATTTTGCCCCACATCGCCTTGCCCCAGCCTGTTTCGGCAACGGTAAAATGAAGCCCGTTATCCTGAACATTCTGCCAGTACTTTGCGGTAACGATATGCCCGAGCGGGTAGCTAAAGTTATGCAGCACCATCTTAGGGTTGCCGGACGTACCGGACGTAAAGTAGAGCAGCATTGTATCGTCGGTTTTTGAGGCTTCTACGCCGGTCGGACGATCAAAAGTTTCAGAAAAACGCTCCGGCCTGTACCGCGTCCAACCCGGACGGTCCGGCCCTACCGTAACAAGATGCCCCACCGTGGGCGAGGCGGACAAGGCCTTGTCCGCCTCGGTTTGAAGATGCGGGTCATCCAAGGTAACGATCATCTTGATGCCCGCCGCCTTGTTCCTGTAAACAATGTCTTTTTCCAGCAGCATATTGGTGGCGGGAACCGCGATCGCGCCTATTTTATGCAGGGCCAGCAGGAAAAACCAGAATTCATAGCGCCGTCTGAGGATCAGCATCACCGCGTCTCCCTTTTTTATGCCCAGCGCCGTCAAAAAATTGGCCGCCCTGTTAGTTTCTTTCACAAGGCAGGCAAAATCGATGACGCGCTCACCCGCGTCATCGCACCAGACAAGGGCGCGGCGTTCCGGCTCCGTCGCGGCGTACCTGTCAACCACGTCGAACGCGAAATTGAAATTCCGAGGGATATGTATCTTAAATTTGTCTTTTAATTCTTCATAAGATTCGATGTTTTCATCTACACCCAGATAGTCGTGTAACAGCATGGCGGCTCCGTGTTTGTGGTTTCTATTTTCGACACGAATCCTCCGCAAAGGTTGCGCCGGCATACAGGGGCGGCAGGAGCGGAGTACCCGGTGCAAGAGCTCCCGCGACGGCGGCAAGCGGACCGGCGGGCTTCATCCCGTAAGCGATTGGTCTTGCGCGGTTCCCAATGTAAAATTTCAGGGACGCTTAGTCCGCAAACGCGCCATTGGACTTGTTCAAGAACCTATTTGAATGTGGGCAAAAGCCCACGGGTTCTTGAACAAGTCTTGCAAAATGCAAAGCATTTTGCCTTTTTTTCAGCGGAAGTTGTTCAGAAACTGAGG
>JAITKQ010000114.1 GCA_031278295.1 Spirochaetaceae bacterium
TTTATTCGCAGTGGGGTCTAATACCCCGCCCTTTAGGGCGGTTAGAATTAGTAAATACTCACGAAAAATGGTAGTAGACCACGGCCTCTACCGCGTGATTGGCGCGCCGCAGGCGCCCCAATCAGCGGCAAGCCGTGCGGCTTGTCTTACAGAACTCGCCCTCGTAAATGATGCAACGCTTACAAGATACCCCGCCCTTCAGGGCGGGGAGGTTCATCCTCATCCGCCTGTTCCGCCGGAAACACCGCCGGCCGCCTCCGCGGACAAACCCGGTTTTCTTGCGAACAACTGTACGGCGTACTCCTTTACCCCCTTACCGTCACTTACTAATAGTTGTCGTTTACAGGTATTTGTTGTTATATTAGTAGTATGAAAATGACGATGCGTGGGAAAGGCCTTGCCATAATCACGGCCGGCTTGGTGTTTCTGACAAGCGCGGGCTGTTCCGAACTGGCTTCGGAGAGTATGCCTCACGACGCCGGCCCGCTTGGATCGTTTTGGGTGGAGCTTAATATTTTAGATCAACAAATAACGGAAAACTACAAGCCTGTGCGCGTAATGGCCATGATGGACGTTGAAGACGAAGGCCTATTCCAAATAGGCGTGGCCGCTGTTTACCCGACAGGCAAGTACAAAATCACCCTTCCCAAATTGTACGAAGACCGTACTGATTTTATGTGTGTGGTGGAATTCACCAAAAAAAATTCGGCATTTGATGACGAAAAGTATAAAAACCTTGGAAATCTCATAATTAGCTTTTTAAAATCGCGTTACTACGAAGGCGACTTTACAATTCCGCAACTGAGCGCAGCGCCGACTAAAACTATAAAAATAAAAGATATATCGGACCTTGGATTTGGGTACGGGCCGGGAGGCCTGACACTGGAGAACATACCGGGCACCCCCTTCTTATACTTTCTCAACATTGACGAGAGCGAAATTGAAGAAAGCGGGTTTACCGCTACGTATGCGATCGCAACGGATGATGATTCCCCGCCCACCTTGGAGAATATTTCTAATATCCTTAATTCGGAATACGGTTTTGCCTCCACCGAAACGGACTGGATAATGCTTTTTGCTCCCGAATATGAGCCCGGCGGAACTTTATACCTTTGGGTTAAGGTGGAACGGGCAACAGGCTCTGCCTGTTGCCCTTGTGGTGCCTCCTGTGACTCCTGTGCCGGCTGTTCATGCTCATCACAATATACCCTATTCGGAGAACTCTGGTCTTTAACGGGTATGTCTGTAAATACCAGTGGTCTTCCAACCGGATCAAGCATTACCATTCCGCTGCTCGAAGGTCTCTTTTGCGATGGGGACTGCGCCGAGGGATGAACGGCCGGACGCCCTGCCCGTGCCGCCGGGTGCTGTAAAGACAGGGGCGCGCCGGAAGAGCTTTCCTTAATTTATGTTTCCGTGATTCCGATAATCAGGCAAGATGCAAATTTTAAAGTACCTTGCCGCGTTGTGGATTGCCCTCATCTTTTATGCGGTTTCATCGTTGTTTGCCGGGGCCGCCGGGTTTTCGGCATACGGTCAGCTTAACTCGGAAAAGGAAAAACAGCTTGCCAATCTGCGGCGTCTCCAGGCCATCAACCAAGATATCCGGGGCAAGACGGAGGCGCTCATTCACGATGAGGATACGATCAGCGTCTACGCGCGCGAGCTTGGTTACGGCAACGGTAAGGAACATTTTATACGCATAGCGGGCCTGGACGGGAAACAAAAAAACAGGATTTCCGCCGGCGAGTTGCTACTACCCGGTGTCCCCGGCGGCGTAGACGATAAATCGCTCCGTATCGCGTCCATCGCGATCGCCTTAGCGATAATTTTGAGCTTTGCCGTTGTTGACATACTGCACCCGGTAAAAAAAGCGTAAGGCGGGCGGCGGCCTACGGCGCGTTCATATCTTCGGGAAAGGTGATTTTGCGGTTGGCCCTGTCACCCTCGACAACGGCGACCGGGCCCACAAATTCCCCCCAAATTTCGGCGTCGTCCGTATACTCAAGCGATTCATCCAGTTCACGCCGGGCAGCCTTCTCGTGGGCGGCAAGCAGGGGCTTGAACGCGAAGGCCTGCGGCGTCTGGGCCAGAACGACAGAGCCGCGCCTTAGATGCCGTTTTACAAAGCCCCCGTCAAGCTCCTTAGGGGTTTCCGACAAGGGCGTGGCGGGCAGCACCGCGTCGTACAGTATGACGGCGTCAATTACCCGGTCAATAAGCGAGGGCCGTACCCAGGGGCGCGCGCCGTCATGAATCAGCACATAATCCGGCTTAAATCCGGCAAGCGTAGACAGGGCGTGGTGGACGGAGATACGCCTGGAAGCGCCGCCAGGCACAAAAAATATTTCGGGGACTTCCTGCCGGGGCAGCCGGGCCAGCGCGCGGCGGGCGGCGTACTCGCAATCGCCGGCATCGGGTGGCACGGTAATCATGATAGGGCCTATACGTCCGCAGTCCGCAAAGGCGTTTACAGCAGCGCCAAGCACGGTTAGGGGCGCCCCGTCCGTTCCCCGCGGGACGGCGGTGAGGCCGGGAGTTTCCGGAAGAACAAGGTATTCTTTCTTTACCCCGCCCATACGCGCGGACGAACCGGCCGCGGTAATTACGGCGGCGATAGCCGTACCCATCGGCTACTTGTTCTCAAGCCGCTTGTGTATCAATGTGTCAATTTCGGTTTTACTTTTTTTCAACGCGAAAGACAGCTCATCCTCGAAAAGTTTTTTTGCGGAGTCGTACAGTTTACGCTCCATTATCGGGAGCTCTTTCACCTTACTTCTGTGGTAAAGCGAGCGTACAATCGACGCAATGTCCATGACAGTGCCTTTTTTCAACAGTTCCATATTCATCTGGTAGCGCAGTTTCCAGTCCGAGGGGTTAGGTTCAAACGCTTCCCCGATAAATTCGAGCGCCTTCATCGCTTCTTCCGCCGGAACAACGGCCCGTATTCCAAGCGCCTCCGCCTTGTCTACCGGCGTCATGATCGTCATCTCGGTTACGTCAAGGTGAATGACAAAGTAAGGGACCTTTTCGCCGTTAAGTTCCCTTTCGATTATGGAATTTATCACGCCAACGCCCTGGCTTGGGTAAACTACTTTTTGTTTGATTTTAAAAGGAAATTTCTTATCTGCCACATCTAAAATATAACACAAGTGGCGGGGTAAAGTACAGTGGGCGCCGGTTTACGCCAACAGTTTTACATTTGCCGGTCGATCATTGCCGAAAAGGTGGTCGTGTACGAAACGCGCAAGGGATTGGAGGGGCGCGAAGCGTTCGCGCAAAGCGTTCGCGCGAAGCGTTCGCGCGAAGCGTTCGCGCAAAGCGTTCGCGCAAAGCGTTCGCGCGAAGCGTTCGCGCAGGGAATGGAGGGGCAACACAAGGGGCTTGCCTGGCGGAACCCCGCAAAGCCCGGTTTCCGGCACGAAGGGCCGGAAATGCGCCCAAATTACATGAGTCTGTTCCAAAACAAATCGACGGTGCGCTAAACGGCCCCGTCATAAACGGGGCACGGTTTTGGAACAGCCTCTATCCCAAAAGAATGAACCGATGAAAAATTTGTTACACTTCATTTCCCCGGGGAATAACAGGGACAATTACACCGCTGCCTGAGTAGCTTCGGTGCAGGCCGGCCTAGTGGAAGTCGCCCCAACGCTTGCCGGTTTCTACGCTCACGCGCAAGGGAACGGCGAGGTCGGCGGCCTTCTCCATAACGTCGCGGACCAGGCGGGCTGTTGCTTCGGCCTCAGCCTCCGGGCCTTCCAGGATAAGCTCGTCGTGGACCTGCAACAGCATACGCCAGCGCTTGTCTTCCGGACGGTTCCCGTTCAGGCCGGTAAGCGCCCTATCCACATCTATCATGGCGCGTTTCACTATATCGGCGGCCGTTCCCTGGATGGGCGTATTGACCGCGATACGCTGTGCGGCGGACTTTTCGGTCCTGTTTGGAGAATTTATGGTCGGTATCGATCGCCTGCGTCCAAATAGCGTCGTAACATAGCCGTTTTTTTCCGCGCCCTCAACGATGCTGCTTAACAGGGCCCGGACTCCGCTATAAGTCTTGAAGTAGGCGTCAATAAAAGAATGGGCTTCTGTGCGGCTTATGCCAAGTTCGTCGCTAAGCCGGAACGCGCTCATGCCGTACATGACGCCAAAGTTGATCACCTTGGCTATACGGCGCTGGGCGGCGTCAACCGCGCCTTCAGCAATACCGAATATCTTGGCCGCCGTTTCCGCGTGGATGTCCTTTCCCGCGTTAAACGCCGAGGTGAGCGCCTGGTCTTTGGAAAGGTGGGCCAGCACAACCAACTCGATCTGGCTATAGTCGGCGGAGATCAGCGTCATACCGGGTGAGGCGACAAAGGCTTCACGGATGCGCCTGCCTTCCTCGTCCCGAATCGGGATATTCTGTAAATTGGGATCGCGGCTGGAAAGGCGTCCGGTCGCGGTACCGCTCTGGATAAAACTGGTGTGGACACGGCCCTTACCGTCGGCTATGGCCGGCAGGACATCAACGTAGGTAGACTTTAGCTTGCTCAGGGCGCGGTGGCGCAGGATGAGTCCGGGAACAGGATCGGAGCGGGCAAGCTCGGCGAGAACAGCCACATCGGTGGAGAAACCGGTCTTTGTTTTTTTCCCGGGTTTAAGGCCGCGTTCCTTAAAAAGCACATCCTGTAGCTGCATGGGGGAGGCGAGGTTGAATTTATGGCCGACAATATTCCATGTTTCGGCCTGAGTCCGTTCTATATCGGCGCCAAGCTCTTTCCCGTAAGTACGCAGCGCGGAGCTTTCGATCATAATCCCCGTGCCTTCCATTTCGGCAAGAATCGGTACCAGCGGCATTTCTAGCGCGTAGAACAGGGAAAGCGATCCGGTCTCGTTCATTTTTTCGTCCATCAGCGGCTTCATCCGCAGACAGAGGTCCGCGACCTCCGCCGAATACCGGCAGGCGGTTTCGAGCGGCGTTTCATGGAACAAGGCGCCTTTCGGGACTATCGAAAAGTAAGCGACCGCGTCGTAGCCCAGATGATCGCGGGCAAGCGCCGAAAGCGCGTAACTGGAACGCTCCGGCACACAGAGCCAGGCCGCTATCATCGTATCGTAGACAGAACAGTTCCAGCGCGGAATTCCCCAGGCGCGGGAAACTTCGTAAGCGAATTTCGCGTTATGCGCTATCACGGTGACGGAAGAGTCGCCGAGCAGCGGCTTAAGCAGGGCGAAAACCTCGTCTTGCGGCAGGCAGCGTTTGTCACGCTCCGTGGAGGCCGGCCCGTGCGGGGCCAGCGGGACATAAACGGCCTCGCGAACCTTTACCGCGATAGACAGACCTACTAGTTTGCTATGCCAAACGTTATTGGCATCGGTCTCGAAGTTCAGCACGAAGTACCCCTGTCCGCGCGCCTCCGCGAGAATACCTTCCAATTCGCTCAGGGCGAGGATAAGCCTGTAAGAGCCGACCGGTTCGCAGGGTACGTAAACGCCGTCTTTTCCGGTGTACAGTACACCGTTTTTACCGGCGGCCACGTTGCCGGAAAAGTCCGGTGCCGCATCGGCGGCCTCCGGGTTACGCCGACTTCCATTCAGAAGTTCCTTTGCCAGGGACGGGATGCTTTCACGGATAAGGATGGCGGCCCCGGCCGCTCGATCAAGATTTTCGATATTCAAGTCCGACATGCCGTTTATCGGAAGCGGGACATCCCTGCACAAGGTTATCAAATCCCTGGAAAGGTATGCGTTATCCTTGCTTTCCGCCAGTTTTTTTGCCAGCGCCCCGTTGATCGAAGCTATATTTTTATAAATTTCGTCCAAAGAACCGTAACGTGTCAGCAGTTTGACAGCGATTTTATCGCCGATCCCCCTAACCCCCGGCACATTGTCGGAACTGTCGCCGGTCAGCGACAACAAGTCAAGAATTTTTTCGGGGGGGACTCCCCATTCCGCGCAGACTTCATCCCGGCCCACCGCTTCATAGCGCAGCTTTGTAAGCTGGTTGTACCGCGAAGCCGTTCCCACAGCCGTTGTTTTTGCGGGCCGGAGTTGGATAATGTCATCGCTGACAAGCTGCAACAAGTCTTTATCGGAAGAAACGATGTAGCAGGGGTGCTTTCCCGCAGGGAGCCTTTCTACCAGCGTGGCTATCACATCGTCCGCCTCGAAACCGTCAACCTTTAGCACCGGTATTTTAAGCGCGCAAAGGAATTCTTCGACCAGCGGCACCTGGGCGTGCAAATCGTCCGGCGCTTTCTGCCGCTGCGCCTTGTACTGGGGGTACTGCTTGTGGCGGAAGGTCGGTGTGCGCGAATCAAAAACCGCGGCAAGGAAGCGAATCCCGCCGCCGTTTCCTTCCAGCAACGTCAGCAATGTGCGGGCAAAACCAAACAACGCCGACATATTCTTTCCGTCCTTGTTGCGTAGCGGGCGCGAAATGAACGCGAAGTATGAGCGGTATATCAGCGCGTAAGCGTCGATAAGGTAGAAGGCGTCGGCTTTGTCCATGCTTAACTCACCAACTCATCGCCCAGCATAAGGATTTGGCCGCTTTCCCGTTCATTGCGGAACCAGTCCATAAAATTTTTGATTGCCGCGTCCGCGTCCTTTTTGGGGATCGGCCCCATAAAGCTGATTTCGTCCTGCACCTCGGCGCGGCGGCGGGCTGAGACGTTTGAAAGAATTTTTTCGGTAAAGGCCTCGTCGCGTCCTTTGACAAGGACGGCAATGTCATGAACATCCATTTCGCGCAGTTTTTTTTCTATGGGCTTGTTCTCCGCCTTAACCACATCATCAAGGGTATAGAGCCGCTCCTTCAGCCTGCCACTCAGGTCCGGATCCTCGTCCGACAGCTCACTTAGTATCCTGTCTCCGAACGAGACGGCGGAATGCTTAAGAATGGCGGCCAGCGCACCCATGCCGTCAACATCGCTGGTAACCACGCCGCCTATATTCCTTGCCTTTTCGCGAAGGGCGGCGGCCGTTTTTTCAAGCGCTTCCGGCGATATTTTGCCGAGCCTCCCGATACGGCGAACGGTTTCCAGCCTCCACCCCGGTTCCGAGCAGGTAAGCGCTTTTGCCGCCAGGCCCGGGGGTATCCGTGAAAGTATCGCGGCGCCCGTTGAAGGAAGCTCGTCCCGTAGCAGCAGGGCAAGCTGCTCCCCTGAAAAATCCTCAAGGAAACTGAACGAAACATCCTTTACATCCGGAACGGAACGGCGCAGAAAAACTTCGCCTTTTTCCGGGCCGAAAGCGGCGTACAGCAAACGGCGGGCTTCCTCAACGCCCCCGGCCGAGCCGCCGCAAGAAAGGGACGATGAAAGCAAGCCCTGAAATTCGGCAAAAATTTCGGCAGCTTCCTCCTTCGTTATGCCCCGGATACCGGCGATCTCGCGCGAAATACTTTCAACCTGATCTTCGTCAAGGTTTTTAAGTACCTTTGCCGCCTGTTCCGGCCCTATCAGGATAAGAAATTTCGCTACCTTTCTTGATTTGGATTCTTGCCTGCCGGCGTCCTCTACCGTCTTGTCGGGAATTTGACGGTACGGTACCTTGGCAAAGGCCTCCGCCTTCTCACGCCAGCCATCCTCCCTGCCGCCTGAGCCTTTTGCCGGTTCCGCACCCGAATCGACAGACTTAGACGCCCATGCTTCTTCCACCGCCGCGACACGTTTGTACGCGTCCAGCTTTCGTTTTGTCTCAAGGTCCATCATTCACTATAACCCATAAATACGCTTGTTTGTAAGGTAGCGCGTTGCCTCATCAAAAATGTTTTAGAACATCGCCGATTTTTGGAGAGGGAAGGGCTACAGGCTGTGGATGTAGACTTCGTTTTAGAGGCGACAAAGCCCGCCGAGGGGACAGGGAGTGACTCGCGGATTAATTTTATGCTGGCGGATTTCAACGATACTTTCAAGGATTTCAACACCGGATCGAGTGCGGTCCGGTCTGTCCCCGATGTTGACGACATACAACTCTCTGCGGTGAGTATTAACCTGAGTCAAGTTGCCATAAGCTGTGAGACCTGGAATGGTA
>JAITKQ010000003.1 GCA_031278295.1 Spirochaetaceae bacterium
CTTCCACCGGCTTGCGCCGGCAAAATACCGGAAATTCACGCATGAATTCCCAAAGCGTATGTTGAAAAAAAGTCCCTTCCGGGTTACACTAAATACGCCTTTAGTAGCCCCGGCGCGGCGTTTCCATGCAAGAATAGCGCTTTGCCGGGGTTTCCTCTTTTTGCTATACTACATTATAGCGCAGGGGGGGGGGGGGGGGGGGCACAAGCTGTTTTTGTCTTTTTTGACGAAATTCGTAAAAAAAAATTCTTTGTGTCATTTTGACACACGGTCAACGCCCCAACGCGCCCTGCGCGTTGGGGCGTTGGGGCGTTGACCAAAACTTCACCTTTGCCCTATAGTTTAAACATGGCCGTCTTAGCTCAGCAGGTAGAGCACTTGACTTGTAATCATGAGGTCTCCGGTTCGATTCCGGGAGACGGCTTTGCAAATTTGTACATGGGGAGTTTCCCGAGCGGTCAAAGGGGGCAGACTGTAAATCTGTTGGCTTCGCCTTCGTAGGTTCGAATCCTTCACTCCCCAAAAGCATAATTCCTTATATTATAAGGAATTATGCTATCATTTAAAAGTCCGTAATTCAGATCGGACGGCATCGTGCGTTTGTTTTTTGGGTTTGATACCCGGAGCCGATGCCATGCCCCGGTCACGGAAACCGTTTATCGTCAAAAGCAAGGAACGATTCAAAGACCTCACTGTTCAACATAAACCCGGCTTCCGGCCTTCCCCGGAATGGCGGGGCGCTTCCCCTTAAAAAGAATCCCCGTCGGGCTATGGCGCATGAGGCCGGTATAAGGGAGGCGGCATTGTTTCACGGCATACATGAGAGGCAGGGTAAACAAAAAACCATTGGAAAGCCAAACCGGACACCGCAACAGGGCGGCTTCCTTGCCGTGCAAGGAAGCCGCCCTGTCTTGCCGCCAGGATTCCACAAATCGGGCAAGGCGGATTCGAACCGCCGACCCCAAGTCCCCCAGACTTGTACGCTAACCGACTGCGCTATTGCCCGTAATCCGGATTATTTCACAAGGATCGGGTTTTACAAACTAATTCAGCCCTGATCCGGCCCCGTTCCGGTTAAAAATTATATTTGTTTTCAGAAATAATGTCAATGTGTGTGCGTACGGTAGGCGGCGGCAAATCCGCTCCTGCCGGCGCGGTATACTTAGGTATTAAAGGACATAGGGCAGCTTTACCGTACCCGATATTAGGGGGGGGGGGGGGGCTTATCCGCCAAATACACCCTTCAGGCCGGGAGCAAAGACATGGAGAGGAGGCCGCGACTTACAATAACAGACGAAGGGTACCGGAAATACCGGGAAAAGAAAGAGTTCGTAAGCGATACATGCGTCAGGCCCGATAGTTTTGAAAAAGACCGGCCGTTAATAGCCGTTAATAGCCGTTAATTAAAAAAAAACCGACAAAAATCTAATTGACAAACATTCATAGGCGCTTCATTGAATCAGACTTTCCGCAAGCAACATTAGGGACTCTTTGCTAATATCCCTGAAACGAAAAGCATAATACATATCCTCCAAGGTCTTTTCTGTCAATCCGGTTTTTTTATCCGCAGTGGGGTCTAATACCCCGCCCTTCAGGGCGGGGAGGTTCATCATGTCTTTAGAATACTGTCGGCGGTCCCCGCTTTCTCCCGGGCATTTACGCGGGTCTTTTCCCCCGTTTCAACTATACAAGCGTTCACTGTTCACTATATCAAAGCGCTCTATCTTTGCCGGAAAAGCCGTCGTGTACGAAACGCGCAAGGGATTGGAGGGGCGCGAAGCGTTCGCGCGTAGCGTTCGCGTAGCGAATGGAGGGGCAACCCAAGGGGCTTGCCTTGCGGAACCCCGCAAAGCCCGGTTTCCGGCACGAAGTGCCGGAAATGCGCCCAAATTACATGATCTACGGGAAAGCGTCCGATTACCCCCCCCCCCCCCCCTGACGGCGGCAGCTTACAGGCGGAACGCCTCTACCATATAGCGGATGTCTGCGCCGTTTCCGTTCAGAACGGTCATTTCTATTACAAGGATCATAGAAGTTCTTTCGGGATTCACGATGGCCTTCTTGATGCTGTAACTTGTCACGCCGTCGCGCGTTACGTTGGGGCTGCCCACACGGTACATTTTTTTAAACCCCTTACCGTTCAGGCTGTTGAAAAGAATATAAAACGAAGATTTAACACCGGTGCCGCTGCCGTGCAGGATGGATTTTAGGGAAGCGTCGTAGTGTACGCCCCGTTCAAAATCCCTGAAATCTATAGTTTGACCGGCGGGGTCGCGTACATCTTCCAGGGATATGAACAGCGGTATCCCCTGCCGCATAAAATTGGCGCGGTATTTCTGAATAAGGCCGGTATTTTGCGAAACGATGCGCAACAAGGCCGCCGAACCATCCTGCCCCAGCGCCACAGGCTTGTCATGTTTGTACGAAATGCGTCCGCCCGGTACAAAATCATTGCGTTCAACATCCACAATGCATAACTCCGACCAGGGCCGCAACGTATGCTCATCAACGCCGTACTGCGCAAACATATAGATTTTACCGTTCTCCGAAAACCCCAAATCGACAAAGGACGCCACATCGCCGGCCCGCAACGCGCCCGCCAGCAGCATGGAAACGACCGATACAAGGGTGATAGCAATAAACCTTCGTCTCTCTGGTAAGAACATAAAACCTCATTATCTTATCGGCAAATGACCGGGGTTTCTGTACCTGCCCCGCCATCGGATTCGACAAAAATGAACCGCCCCGCCACAAAACAGCGTTAAGTTGTTTTGCCTGACGTTTTGCTACTTGCCTAACCAAATAAGGAAGGGTAGGCGTGGTATTTTTTGTAAACGTTGAATTATTTACACGGGCGAGTTCTGTAAGACAAGCCGCACGGCTTGCCGCTGATTGGTGTGCAAGTGGCACACTAAACACGCGGTAGAGTCCGTGGTTTACTACCAAATTTTGTCGGTGTTGCTGATTTTAACCGCCCCAAGGGGTATTAGACCCCACTGCGAATAAAGATGATATAAAAGGAGTATGGAAGGGGGATAAAAAGGCTACCGGGCGGGCTGAAAGAAACGGACTTGGAACCGGCTGACATGAGGAAATACGAGATGACGGACTTTTTAAAGAGCGCGTTTGCGGTATTTTATTTTCAGCATCCGGCTATGCCGGATTTTGAGAAGGCGGCGGGGGAGGGGGAGAAGCGCGACAAACCGCTAGCGGAAATGAAGGGATAACGGTACAATAACATCATGGGTGATTGTATTTTTTGCGGGATCGCGGAAGGCGCCATACCTTCCAAAAAGATTTTCGAGGATGACGAGACTCTCGCGTTCCATGACCTTGCGCCTAAAGCGCCGGTTCATTTTCTTGTGATTCCGAAACGCCATATACGGAATATTATGGAATGCGGCGCGGAGGACGGTGTTTTACTCGGTAAACTGCTTTTAAGGGCGCAGGGGCTTGCGCGTGAACTTGGCTGCGGGGAAGGCGGGGCGCGTTTTGTGATCAACTGCAAGAGCGATGGCGGGCAGACGGTTGACCATCTGCATATTCATGTTTTGGGTGGACGCGGGCTTGGCTGGCCTCCGGGTTAAAACACCGCCGCCTTTCCTGCCTAAATTCCGTCTGCTCTGTCTGCTTTTTTGTAGCGGCCTTGCCTGGAATTTTAGCGCTGAGGGGCAGGAATCCGAGGCGGCTTCGCGGAATACGGTGTCTAGGGAACCCGTCGTCGTTGCAGGGCTTGACGCGGTAAGCCTTATCGGTATGAGTGTTTCGGAGCTTATCGAAAACTTCGGGTCCCCCGGCGCCGTTTATGCCTCGCGGGGTATTGAGACTTGGCAGGACGATGTCGTTTTTGAGTATCCCGGGGTTGATTTTTACATATACAGGGACAGGGTTTGGCAGCTTGGCCTTGAAACAGGCTACGGTATAAGCATGGGCGACCCCCGCGCGGCCGTGCTTTTGGTGCTGGGGGAGGAGGCGCGGGATAACGAAAAATATATTTTGGGAAGGCTGCGCGATACAAGCTGGCCCCTTGAGTGGCGTTTCAACATCGAGAACGGCAAGGTGAGCGCGATTTACCTGTACAGGATGGATTATTAAATGGCAAAGGTATGTCTCTGTTTGACCGGAAAAACAATCGAGCGCGATTTGGAGATACTAAGAAAATACCGGAAGTATACCGACATAGCGGAACTGAGGGTGGACTGCCTTTTGCACGAGGAGCGCTTTTCGATACGGCGTTTTCCTGAACTTGCGGATATACCCGTCATTCTGACGATACGCCGCCGCGCCGATGGCGGCAATTTTGAAATGGGAGAAAGTTCGCGTATCGCCCTTTTGTCCAGGGCGCTGGCCTTCGCCGAGGTTGATGTGCGGCACAACTTCGCATACGTAGACCTGGAGGAAGATTTGGAATTATCCGGGCTGGAGGAGGCCGCCCGCGCCTTTGGTACAAAGATAATCCGCTCGTTTCATGGTTTTGACGGGCCGTGCGCCAGGCTGCTTGACCGTGTACGCGCCATGTACCGGGTGGGGGACGAGATAGTAAAGGCGGCTGTCAAGGCGGACGATCTTGATGATGTTACCCAACTGTTCAAAGTATCGCGGGAAATGGAAGGTATGGAAAAAATTCTGCTATGCATAGGGGATAACGCTATATGCACCAGAATTTTGGCGAAAAAACTGGGCTCCCATCTTTGCTATACCTCGGTTAAAGGGGAAGCCGACTTTCCCCCCGCCGCGCCCGGTCATCTTGATCCCGTTGAACTGGCGGAACTGTACCGTTTTCATTCCATCACCAAAAACGTGAACATCTACGGCATACTTGGGTTTCCGTTAACGGCTACATCCAGCCCCCTATTCTTTAACGGTGTGTTCGGGCGCGAGAACAAGGATGCCGTCTACATCCCGTTCCCCTCGCGTACCACGCACCAGTTTTTCAACCTTGCCGACGAGATAGGGCTGCTCGGCGCTTCGGTTACCGTTCCGCATAAGGAGTCCGTGCTGGCCCACCTGTCATCCATGCCGGATCAGGTTAAATCGGTAGGCGCCTGCAACACAATAGTACGTACCGAAAACGGCTGGGGCGGTTACAATACCGACGCGGGGGGATTTTCCGGTTCACTGCTGGAGTTTACCGGGTGTAAAGATTTCAAAGGAAAGCGGGTAACAATAGTGGGGGCCGGCGGCGCCGCGCGGGCCGTGGCGTCCGAGATTCACCGGCTTAAGGGGAAGGCGCTGATTCTGAACAGAGACAAACTCCGCGCGGAACAGCTTGCGGACATATACAATTTTGAATACGACGATCTCGGTACGGACGGCGTAAAACAGATCAGGAAATTTTCGGACATAATCGTTCAGACAACGTCCCTGGGCATGGATCCGGACTTTGGCGGCGATCCCTTGCGCGGCTACCAGTTCACGGGTAAAGAAGTGGTGATGGACATCATCTACAAGCCGGAATGTACCGCGATGCTTGAACGCGCCTCGGCGGCCGGCTGTCGTGTGCTGAACGGCGCGGATATGCTGCTGCGGCAGGCAAAACTACAGTATCAGCATTTTTTTGGCAGGAAGTACCCGTTTGAATGAGCAGGCCGGCCTGCGCCAAACATACGCGGGTAGATTCGTAGCTGTCCGGGACATTCACCAGGCGGTGATTACAAGGACTTTCGCCTAAGCGGGCTTGAGCCGGAGTTTTCCCTTGTCGTTAAACTGGAAAGAGATAGAGCTTATCCTGTCCGAACTTGATTTGGCGGGCTGCCAGATTCAAAAGGTAAACCAAAACAGCTTCGACGTGCTCTCGTTCAAGGTTTACGGGCGGCAGGGGGAGCGGAGCATCCTTGCCGTGATACAGGGCGAGGTCTGCCGTCTCCACCAAACGTTTCGCGATCCGCCAAAAAACGGCAAACCCTTGCGATTCGGCGAGTTGTTAAAGTCCCGCGTGGTAAACGGCTGGATAGAGGAGGCCGTGCAGCTCGGAAACGACCGTATCGTGCGCTGCACGATACGGCGCGGCGAGCGCCGCTACCTGTTGTACTTCCGCCTTTGGGCCAACGCGGCAAACGTGCTACTCTGCGAGCCGGACGGCAGGATAATCGATGCGATGCGCCGTATGCCCGGGCGCGGCGAGACCTGCGGCGGGTTTTACCGTCCTGAACAGGGCGTGAAGGCGGACAAGGGGCGGGCCGGACGGTACAAGATCCGCGAACTGGACGGTGAGGGGAGCTTTAACGAAAAGATTGACCTCTGGTACGCCGAGCGGGGCGTTTCCCTGTCGCTTGAGTCCTTGCGGGCCGAGGCGCGGCGTCAGTTTGAAGGCAGCGTAAACCGGCTGGAGGCGGCGCTGTCACAGATGCGCGAGAAGGAGGCGGGCTATTCGGGGGCGGCGCGGCTTAGGGAGTACGGCGATATTATAATGTCCGGGACGGCGAAGCTGTCCCCGGAGACAGGCGGGACGGGGGCATGGATAGAGGCGGAGGACTTTTATTCAGGCGGAGGCCTGATACGGATCAAGGTTGATCCGCAAAAGAGCACGGCGGAAAACGCCGCCGTTTACTACGGGCAATACCGCAAGGCAAAGAACGGGCTTGCCGGCTTACGTGCGGAAATTGCCGCCGCCGAGTCAAAGGTAAGCCGCCAAAAAGAATTGTTGGCGGAACTGCTAGATGAAACAAATCCCTTGCGCCTTCAAAAGCTGATAAAGGACAGGGGAGGGCAGGGGCCGGCAAAAAACACCGATCGCGGACACACCGGTCTAAGGTTCAGGCGGGGTGAATGGCTCCTGATTGTGGGCCGGGACGCGAAAGAGAACGATGAACTACTCCGGCATCACGTGAAAGGCAACGATCTATGGCTTCATGTACGCGATTTTGCCGGATCTTACGTGTTCATCAAACAGCGCTCCGGAAAGACCGTACCCTTGCCCGTACTCCTTGACGCGGCAAACCTTGCCTTGTTCTACTCAAAAGGCCGGAACGCCGGCAAGGGAGAACTTTTTTACACCCAGGTAAAGTACCTGCGCCGCGCCAAAAACGGACCTAGGGGCCTCGTTGTGCCGACACAGGAAAAAAACTTGAACGTCAAGCTGGAAGACTGGCGGCTGAAGGAACTGGAAGACTGCCGCGAATGACGGGTGATCTACCCGTCGGCGGGCGCATAGAAATTCCGATATAGCAAGTTTATGCGTTTGCCCTTGCGGAACCTTACTTTTTTATGAAAATATGGTAGATTGAGGCTGTTCCAAAACTAAAGTTTTGGAACAGCCTTGATTGTATATAATTTTGAGGGAAGCCTGCCCGTAATGTGCCTACATTACGGGCAGGCACTGAATGAAGTATAGAGCTAAGGGGTGTTTTGTGGAAATTTCTAATCTTCATAAGGCCCGCTACGGGTATCAGCCCAAACTGCCGGGCATTTTTAAAGGATCGGTGGCGGATGTGCTTGTCGAAACGGGCGGCGGAACAAGGGCTGTTTCCGATCATGAGGAAATCAGCGCGCTGTTTAAGCACAGTTACGGCAGGGCGCCTGTACGTTTTGTGAAAGGGCGGAACGAAAAAACACGGGATCTTCTGAATGTAGGCGTGATACTTTCCGGCGGGCAGGCGCCCGGAGGCCACAATGTCATAGCCGGTCTGTTTGACGGGCTTAAAAAATGGAATCCCGCGTCGAGGCTGTACGGATTTTTGGGCGGCCCCTCCGGGCTTATCAAAGGCAGGTACGTTGAAATCGACGCGGATTTGGTGGATCGCTACCGGAATACCGGGGGCTTTGACATAATCGGATCGGGGCGTACAAAGATTGAGACGACCGGGCAGTTTGACGCTTCGCTGGGAACCGCAAAAAAACTACAGTTGAACGCGCTTGTGATAATCGGCGGTGATGACAGCAACACGAACGCCGCGTTGCTGGCGGAATACTTTATTGAAAAAGGCTGCGGGGTGCAGGTTATCGGCTGTCCAAAAACAATAGACGGCGATCTGAAGCATAAATATATCGAGGCTTCGTTTGGTTTTGATACGGCGGTGAAGACTTACAGCGAAATTATCGGCAACATAGCGCGGGACGCGAACAGCGCCAAGAAGTACTGGCACTTTATCAAGCTGATGGGACGGGCTGCCAGCCATATAGCGCTGGAGGCGGCGCTGCAAACCCGCCCGAACATCTGCTTTATCTCGGAAGAAATCGAGGCTAAGGGGCTGTCTTTGTCGCAGGTTGTCGATCAAATATGCGACGCGGTGGTAAAAAGGGCGGAAAACAATGAAAATTTCGGCGTAATCCTGATACCGGAAGGGCTTGTCGAATTTATTCCGGAAGTAAAAAACCTGATTTCCGAGTTAAACGAGATAATGGCGCGGTACAAAGCTGAATTCGAGGGGATCAGATCGTTTCAGGCGCACAGCGCGTGGCTTGAAAAAAAACTTTCACGTCATTCTTTGGTGCTTTTTGAAAGTTTTCCCGAAGGAATCGCCAGACAACTGCTGCTTGATCGGGATCCTCACGGGAACGTGCAGGTTTCACGCATAGAAACCGAAAAATTGCTTATGCACCTTACCGAAAAGAAACTTCTTTCGATGAAAGTTTCGGGCAACTATGCCGGAAATTTTGCCGCGATTGGACATTTCTTAGGCTACGAGGGCCGTTCCGCCTTTCCCAGTAACTTTGACGCGGACTACTGCTACAGCCTGGGTTTTAGCGCCTTCTTTTTGATTGCGTCCGGGCTTACGGGCTATATTGCCAGCGTTTGCAACCTTTGCGCTCCCGCCGGGGAATGGCTGGCCGGCGGCATCCCGATCACCATGCTGATGAACATGGAACAGCGCAGCGGTAAAAAGAAACCCGTCATCAAAAAGGCACTGGTCGATCTGGACGGGGCGCCGTTCAAGGCTTTCGCCACGCTACGGGACGAACTGGCGCTAAAAACCTGCTTCAAGTACCCGGGCCCTGTACAGTACTTCGGGCCGCCCGAAATATGCGATCTTACTACAATAACTTTAAGGCTGGAGCATGGCGGCGCGTGAAGAGCTTGGCTTTTTATGAATACTGAAAATGCCGGCGCCGTTGAGAATCACCGTAGCAGGGAAGAGGGTCTCATCGTCTACCCTGTCTATTCACGCAGGTCGGGCGGCCTTTCCATAGGCGTAAACCTGTACCCTGACAAGAAATGCTGCAACTTTAACTGCGGGTACTGTGAGGTTTTTCCGTTTGCGGGCGGCGTAAGCTTTTCGCGGGCCGTGATGGAAAGCGGTCTGCGTAAGGCCATAGCCCAGGCTGCGGCAAGGAATGTTCCGGTAAAGGATATTTGCTTTTCGGGTAACGGGGAGCCGACCATGTCGCCCGATTTTGCCCCGGCGCTTCTCGCGGCGGCCTTGGTACGGGACGAGGCGGCAGCCGGCGCGGAACTTGTCGTGATAAGCAACGGTACGGGGCTTTTACGGGAAGATTGTTACGCTTTTCTGGAACAGGCGACGCGCCCGCCCGTTTTGGCGCGGCTATGGCTAAAGCTGGATGCCGGCGACCCTGTCTGGTATGAAAAGCTTGATCGCTGTGACATCGGTTTTGAACGGCTAACCGGCGCGATAAAGAAATTCTCGCGGCGCAACGGGTGCGTGATACAAACCATGCACTGTTCTGTAAACGGGGAACTTCCGCCTTTAGAGGAAATATGCGCTTGGGCCGGGCTTACCGCGGAGATCGCGAAGCCGGGGAATGTAAGGCTGGTGCAGGTGTACGGCAAGGCGCGGCCCAGCCCGCACGATCCGGTCTGCGCCGCCCTCCCCGCATCCTCACTTGAAGAGCGAGCGGACGCGCTGCGGATTGCGTTTGAAACGGCGGGCGTAAAGGGTCCGCCTATTGCCATATACGAATGAAGCGCCCCGCTGATTTGTTTCATAGTAAATACATCGGAAATATTATTGACCAAAAGCGGCATAAACGTCATGATCAGGTAGGCGGTATTGTCCTAAATACCGTCTTAAATGGAGGAGATAAAAATGGCTTATAAAGGGAAGTATGAACTTTGGGAACTGCTTGCCAGCCTAAAAAACGGCTGCCGGTGGCTCGATCTTAGCTTTGAGCTTAGCCCGCAAACGCCGCACTGGCAGGGTTTTAAACCGCTTGATGTAAAACCGCTTTACACCTTCGAGAACACGGACGGTGTCTTCCGCGCGAATCAGTATACGGTGTCGGGGCAGTACGGTACGCACGTAGACTTTCCCGCGCACTTTGATCCCGGGGGACGGCTGGCGCACGAGTACGGCGTGAAGGACATGGCGTACCCGCTCCTTGTGATCGACAAGTCCGCCGAGGTCAAGGCAAACCCCGACTATGAACTGAGCAGGCAGGATGTCCTTGAATTCGAAAAGGTAAACGGGCCTGTGCCTGAGGGCTCATTCGTAGTGTTCCGCAGCGACTGGTCAAAGCGCGTTGCCGAGGAGTACGAAAACAAGGATGCGGAAGGCAATTCCCATTTTCCCGGATGGGACATAGAGGCCTTGAAATACCTGATCGAGGAGCGGAATGTCGGGGCGATAGGGCACGAAACACCCGACACCGATTCGGCCGTGAGTGGTAACGATCTAGGCATGGTATGCGAGGATTATGTGCTGAAACAGGGAAAGCTGAATGTAGAGCTGCTACGAGGCCTTGACCAGGTGCCGGCCATGGGTGCGGTTGCGTTCATCACTTTTCCAAACGTAAGGGACGGGCTTGGCTTTCCAAGCCGTGTCTTTGCCATAGCGCCCGTGTAAGGCGCGGGGAAAAGACAAAAACGGCTTACGCTCGGCCCCCACGACACGTATGAAGCGTCCGGGCAGGATTCTTGAAACTCCCCGCGCCTGTCAAGTTTTGACATTCCGTCAGCGGGGCCAAAGCGGGCGCCGTGAATTAAAATGTAAAATTTTCTCTTGTCAGCGACAAGGTTTGGAGGCACCAGTAATTTTACATTTACCGGTCTATCATTGCCGAAAGAGCCGCCGTGTACGAGACGCGCAAGGGATTGGAGGGGCGCGTAGCGGATGTTAGGCCCGCTGGCGGGCGCGCTGGCGGGGCGGGCGCGTCATTCGCGGTTTTCAAAACATCAAACCGCCCCCCGTGCAAAAGCGTATAGCGGAAGAGAATCCGGGGATGACGAGGGGGCAGGTACGTGAGAAGTCCATAGCGGATTCTATTTCCTATTGCAAGGAACACAATATCTTAAAGGGTTTTTTGAAAACCTGTCGCCTGAGGAGGTAAATATGCTGGCGGCAGAATGGAATTTAGAGGATGCCATAAAGGTAGCCCGCGAAGAAGGCATCGAAAAAGGTATCGAAAAGAGCGCGAATTGTTTTCCAGCCTCATAAGCCGGGCCAAGTCTATGGATGATCTGAAACAAATGTTCGAGACAACTTTTACACGGCAATCGTAGCAACCGGCCCCGCCGCCATTCGCATAATTCGTATTCATTCGCGTGTCATTCGCGGTTCCCGGAACATCAAATCAA
>JAITKQ010000042.1 GCA_031278295.1 Spirochaetaceae bacterium
TTGGCGCAATCGGTGCTACTTTAACGTGAATGTCAACTTTGTTGACACATTTGCGCAATGAAATGAGCTCTCTCCTTAGGGAAACGCGATTAGCGTCAAGTTAATCAGCGTTTCCCTAAGCGCGACAAACCGCTAACCCAAATAGCGCGACAGACGCCTGAACGTCTGGTTTACGATGTTTTTGTCATTGATATCCACATCCTCACCCAGATCGTCTATCAGGCTTTCTACGGAAGAAAGGCTCTCGTTCAACGCGCTGTGAAAGCCGCGTGAACAAGTCATGCGGTAAATCCCCGTCCCCTTGCCTGTGAGACAGATAAAACCGAGGTCTTTTTTACCGGCCTTCCAGAGCGCGGGCGCTAGTACAAGCGGCAGCACTTCGAGCAGGGCGGGCAGGTCCCGTTCTGATGAAAATTCCTTCTTTCGCGGCCATTCCCTTTTCAACGCGCCGTCCATTTCCAGCGAGCCTGACAAACGCAGTATCAATTTAAGCTTTTCACCCTCCAGCAGCCTGTATTTGCCGTAAAGCGTAACACAGCCTTTCAGCCCTTTGAACAGCGCGTCGCCGGCGGGGACCGCCGCAAGCCGCTCCGCTTCGTCCCTTATCCGTGAAAGCTGTTCCCAAGGCAGGATGACGCGCTTTTTGCCCTTCACGCTTTCAATTTCAAAAATTTCACCGGCGATTTTTATATTGTTCGTAAAGTCACGCGCCGCTTCTTTTGCCCTCCTGCCCTCAGCGCTTCTGCCGCCGTCTGAAATTGCGCCGCCTGTAGCGTTGGCCGGGCCGAGACCCAGCCGTTTTAGGAGGCCTCCGCCCAGCCGTTCCAGAATTTCCATCGACAGCGGGGAAACGGAACTTGCGTACATACGCGCCGTCCGGATAACCTCGCCGGCTACGATGTACCGCGGGTCCATCTTGAACATCACGGAACCCGGATGAATCAGTATGCGGTCGGCCGTAAGGCTGCGGTAGACATCCCTGCCCTGTCTTACGCAGACAAACTGGATAAGGCCGCGGGCAACGGCGCAAAGGTAATCCTCCACAGGTCCGCCGGACAGCAACGGGACGCCCATATCGGACACAATAAGCTCAAGCTGGGCGGCGACATTGGCGATTTCCGACATGGCCCTTTCGTCAAGGTAACTTTTTTCGCAAAAACGCGCCTTGTCCGCTGCACCGGTGTACTCGCGGAACAGTTTCAGGTATGAAACAAAGTCCCCTGAATTGTCGCGGAAGTGGTGATGCGCCCGCCGCGCGTCGATTTCCTCGCCGGGCGGCAGTACGTAGGGGCTTTGCGTGGAGAGAAAGGCCGCCGCTATGATGGTTTCCTCGGTAACATCGGGGTAATTCAGCACCGCTTCGACAATGATCCGCGACTGACGGGGGGAAAGCGGGAATTCCGTCATCATCTTACCGATTTTTGACAGCGTGTTATCGCTTTCCAGCGCACCGAGCAGATTCAGGGTTTCAACGGCTGAACGGATCCCCTCGCGTCCCGGAGCGGAGATGAAATCAAACTCTTCAAACGAGGTGATGCCAAGCTCCGCCATACGCAGTACAACTTCCGAAAGGTCCGTACGGTAGATTTCTTCAGTGGTAAATAGCGGGCGGCTTTCAAAGTCCCGGCGGGAATAGAGTCTGTAACAACTGCCCTCGCGGGTTCGTCCCGCCCGGCCTTTGCGCTGGTTGCAGGAAGCCTTGGAGATCGGCCCTTCGACAAGGCTTGATGTAAAGGTCTTCGGGTTATAGAAATTTGTCTTTGAAAGCCCGGAATCTATTACCGCGGTGATGCCGTCTATCGTAACCGAGGTTTCGGCAATATTCGTAGCTACAACCACCTTTGTCTTGCCCCAGGGCGACTTGTCGAACACGCGCTCCTGCTCGTCCTTGCCCAGCCTGCCGTACAGCGGTATAAGGTGGAGTTTCCGGCCTGCCGGACCGGAGGCAAGAAGCATGATACAGTCCTTTATCATCTTTTCGCCCGGCAGGAATACCAGGATATCGCCTTGGCGCTTTTCGCTGATTATACGCTCCACTATGCCCGCTATTTTGTTAAGCAGGATTTCGGAGGCGGCCAGCCCGGACTGAGCGGAGACCGCGTCGGGCGGGTCGTAAACCAACGTTACAGGGTAGTTTACCGCGTCAATCTTGACGACGGGACAATCGCCGAAATACGCCGAAAAAACGCTTGTATTTATCGTAGCGGAAGAAACAATCACCTTGAAGTTCCGCCGCGCTTCAAGTATACGTTTAAGCAGTCCCAGGATAAAATCTATCGTCAGGCTCCGCTCGTGGGCCTCGTCCACTATGATACAGTCGTACTTTGAAAGCCAGGGGTCAAGTTTCATCTCCTGAAGCAAAATGCCGTCTGTCATTATCTTTATCTTGGTTTTCGGTACGGTCATATCGGTAAAACGCATCTTGTAACCGATCAGGCCGGGTATCGTCTCGCCCAATTCTTTCGCGATATACTCGCTGACGGACAGCGCGGCGATGCGGCGCGGCTGCGTGACGCCGATCATGCCGTCTTTAGCAAATCCCGCGTTATGCAGGATCACAGGAAGCTGTGTCGTCTTGCCCGAACCCGCCGGACTTTCCACGACCACAACCTGGTTTTCGGCCAGCGCCGCAAGGATAAGCTGCTTGTGCTGGTACACGGGTAAATCAAAATAGTTCATCTAACCTGATTGTACCACAGCGGCATACTTTTTACTATTGTTCACGTTGCAAATTTGTTTGCGGAAACCGGGTAAACGCCTTGAAGCGCTCAAACAAAGGGCGGCATTCAAGCGGCGCTCCCAAGCGCTGGTTTTACCATAAGGAACTGTTCAGAATAACATGACCGCTTGGTCATGTTATTTCCTAATTGCGTAAGCAATTGGACTTGTTCGACAAGCTTGTCGCTTGTCTCCCAAGTCTCATAAAATGCCGTGCATTTTATTTATGAACAGTTTCCAAGAGGGCCGCCGTTTAAATACAGGGATCGGGATTCCGAAAACCGCCCACCTTTGCGCGATTGCGCAAAGGTGGGCGGTCGGTACAGGCGAGGGCATACTTTTACAGAGACGCTACACCGATACGCCCTTTCGTTTTACGTTAATACGCATACTGCTTCTTAGATCCGTTAAAGTCTTGTTTACCGCTTCCCAGGCTTCCGCCTGGTTTGGTATCTTTTCGACCTTGCAGGCGCAGTACTTGTACTCAGGCGTCTTGCTGATCGGATCGAATACGCTGTTCGTAAGCTCGTTGCAGGCGCCTATCCACCACTGATAGGTCATGTACACGGCGCCTTTCTTGACACGCGGGGTAACGTTGGCGCGGGTAATGACGGAACCGCGTTTTGAGCTTATCCTGACAAGCTCGCGGTGCTTTATACCGAGCGCTTCGGCGTCCTCATGTGAAATCTGAACCCAGCCCGGCTCATCCTCAAGGTTACGCAGCGTCCGGCAGTTACCGGTCATCGTGCGCACGGAATAGTGCCCGACCTCGCGGACGGTGCAGAGCGCAAGCGGGTACTCCTCGTTTTCAAGCTCCTGCGGCGGCCTCCATTCGGTTGCGAAGAATTTTGCCTTGCCGTCCGGGTTGGAGCATTTGCCGCCCTTGTGCAGGTAGACCGTGCCCCTGTCGCTGTCCGACTTGTCGCGGCACGGCCACTGGATGCTGCCGAACTTTTCGATCTTTTCGTAGGTGGCGCCCGCGAAGTTGGGGCAGAGCTCTATCAACTCGTTCCAGATTTCCTCCGTGTTGTTGTACTTCATCGGGTAACCCATCGCGGTAGAAATCTGGCTGATGATGTCCCAGTCCCTTTTGACATCGCCTGTGGGCTCAATGATCTTGCGGAATCTCTGGAAACCGCGGTCGCAGCAGGTGTAGACGCCCTCATGCTCGCACCAGCCCGTTGCCGGCAGAATCACGTCGGCGTACTGGCCGGTCTTGTTCATGTAGATATCCTGAAGAACCACGAACTCGCATTTTTCAAGGGACTCCCGCACCTCCGCCAGGTCCGGGTCCGACTGGGCCGGATCCTCGCCAAGTATATAGTATGCGTGAACCTGTTTCGCCGGATCCTTTTCGTGCAGCACCTGGTGCGGCACCATCGTCAGCGTGAAGCCGGGTTGGTCGGACAGTTTAGCGCCCCAGGCCTTTTCGAATTTTGCCTTTATTTCCGGGACGGTAACGCTCTGGTAACCGGGGTACACGTTGGGCAAAGCCCCCATATCGCAGGCGCCCTGTACGTTGTTCTGCCCGCGCACCGGCCCTATGCCGACCGAGGGGCGTCCCAGGTTGCCGGTCATGATCGTGAGGTTTGCCAGCGTTTTGACCACGTCCACCGCCTGCCCGAACTGGCAGACGCCCATGCCGTAAAGAATCATCGAACGGCCGCTTGTGGCATACATCCGCGCCGCCTTTCTGATGTCTTCGGCGGCTATCCCGGTCCGTCCGGCCACGCTTTCCGGCGTGTATACCTTTACCACCTCTTTGAACTCGTCAAATCCGCTTGAGTGTTGTTCGATGAAGTCGTAGTCGCAAAGCCCTTCCTCAATAATGGTGTTGGCCAGTGCGTTGACCAGCAGCAGGTTGGTCCCGCCTTTGAGTTGCAGATGCATATCCGCGATGCGGGCGGTCTCTATGATACGGGGATCGGCGCATATTATCTTCGCGCCTTTTTCTTTGGCGCGTACGATGCGGCGGGCGACAATCGGGTGGGAGTCGGCGCCGTTATAGCCGAAGACAAACAGCAGAGCCGCGTCTTCTATCTCAGGCACGCCCATCGTCATCGCGCCTGAACCAAATGAATACTGTAGACCCGCTACAGAAGGAGCGTGTCATATACGCGCGCAGTGGTCGACATTGTTTGTGCCGATCGCCGCGCGCATAAATTTCTGCATTATGTAGTTGGCCTCGTTGCCCGGACCGCGGGCCGAACCTGTACCCATAATCGCGTTGGGGCCGTACTTTTTCTTGATTTCCGTGAGGCGGCCTGCCACATAGGAAATCGCCTCGGCCCATTCAACCTCTTCCAGCGGGCTTCCCTTGCCGCCCTTGCGTATCATCGGCTTGGTGAGTCTTTTCGATATGATCTGGGGGTCGTTAAGGTAGTCCCAGCCGTACCAGCCTTTCAGACACGCCTTGCCGTCGTTTGTTCTGCCTTCGGTGGGGTGCACGTCGAGAATCTTGTTCGCGTCCTGGTCCACCGTAAACAGCA
>JAITKQ010000051.1 GCA_031278295.1 Spirochaetaceae bacterium
TGGATTTTCGCATAAATACGCAAAGAATTCCGATGAACGGGTAGCCTTCCAAGTTTACAAGGTATACATTTCATGAATATTTATACAGTTTTATACGCAAAGCGTGACACGGTGGCGGGCAAACCGTGCCGGCCTGTTTTGTATGACGCGGCCCCGGTACGGACGCCGGTACGGCGTCCGTACCGGCGCCGTACCCGCGTCCGAGTCAAAAAGTTTTCTGAAACCTCCACGACAATGTGTATTCCAGGTCTCCGGTTTCGGCGTTCCCGCTCAGTTTAAGGCCGATCCGCCCGTATTTTCCGCTGACCGAAACGCTGATCGAGTTTGTAACAAGCGGCGGCTTTTCATCCGTCAGCGTGTAGTTGATCGTGCCTTTCAACGAAACAAAGAGTATCTGGCAGGATAGTGCGCCCGAAAACTTAAACGAATCGAACTCAAACCTGGCCGTAAAGTCAGGAAACGGGTTTATGCGGGCACCTATTTTTGCCGAGGTATGCCGATCAAGGTTTACGCTGAGAGTCGGATGAAGCGGCCCGACGCTTAAGGCCGCCCCCAAGCCAAGGCTGTCATCTATCCTTTCATAGTTTCGGGCGTCACGCTCCATCGTGAACGAGAGGCGCTTGAAACGGACAGGCAGGCTTTTATTCAGGGGCAAGCGGTAGTAGACGCTTGTCGAACTGCGGTCAAAAGGTTCTTGCGGTGCGGCGGCCCGTAATGTGGAGGATACGCGGAAGAGCATATTGCGGCGGCCTTCCCACTCGAATTTGGCCGCGCCCCTGAAACCGGCACCGGGTATTGAACCGTCGGCGGCGGAAAAACGGGAGTCCGTGCCATCCGCCGCAAACGACAGAGACCACGGCCCTGCGCCGCCGCGCAGGGCCGCATTGGCATAGACTCCTTCCCCCCATGCGAATATTTCAGAGCGGGCAAAATCTCCGGTAAAGCAAAAGTAGCGGTTTGTGAACGTCGCGTTAAAAGCGAAAAATCTGAGTTTACGTTCCGGCAGGTAGGGTTTATCGGAAAACCATGAGCTGTTTTTCCGTTCCGCCACCGGCCTTTCCGTAATCAGCCCCTCAAACCGGACATTTGAGCTAAAGGGCAGCCGTAATCCCGCCCCTGCTAAAAATATGGCGTCTGCGTTGCCGTCAAATTGCATAGAAATAGAAGCGTTGACAGGCCCGATGGCCGGACTCAAAAGTTCAATGTATGTATTCGCATCTTCCATTTCCCCCGCCGAAGTTTTAAGATCGGCGGTTGACAGGCTGTGCGATTCGAACCAGGGCGCGCTGTGCAACCATACGTTGCGGGTACGGTTAAGCAGCCCCCGCGTCTCGATCAGACCGTAAATCAGCCTGGAACCCGTACCCTTGTGGTAAAGCGCCACGCCGAGGGCGTTCACCCCGTCGTCCGTATGTTCCCACGGCGGGACAGGTATCCTGTCACTTAGCTGCCCGCGAAGCTGGAAGCCCCACGGAGCGTACAGCCTAAGGTCCAGCCGGTTTACAAAGTTACCGCTCCCCGTCCACGAACCGCTCTCAAGGAGGCCTAAGCTGAAAAGCTTCCCGCCGCTGTCCGAATTGGATTCCTCAGCGCTCAATGCGGCGCAGGCTACGGCGAGGAGTATCATCGTAACTGTATTTTTGCATAAAAACATTACTTTCATGCATTACTATTGGCTGAAAAATGAAATTTACTTGGATTTATCCGAAAAATCTGCGCCCGGGCAGTGCCGTGCCGGTTTAATCAGCTTTACGCAAGGCGCGGAGCGGGTGCAGGTCCGCCTCGCTTACCGCTTCCGGGTCGTCTATGCCGCGCGGAAGCTCACGCCCCGTTTCCGGCGGGACATCCTCGTCCTCTACGGCGGCGGCGCTTACAAGGGATGTCGTACCGTCGAAGCCGCCCGCCCCGCCGGCGGCGTTTTGCATACGTATCGCTATCGTTTTGCTTATGCCCTTCTCCTCCATCGTAACGCCGAGCAGAGTCGCGGCCCCGATAACCGTTTTCTTGTTGTGCGTGATGATGACAAACTGGCTCTTGCTGCCGAATTCGCGGAGCAGCTGCACAAAACGGCTCACGTTGTCCTCGTCAAGGGCGGCGTCTATCTCGTCGAGAAAGCAGAACGGCGAAGGTTTGACCATGTACGTCGCAAACAGCAGCGCCACCGCTGTCATCGACTTTTCGCCGCCTGAAAGCAGCGTTATGTTTTCAAGTTTCTTGCCTGGCGGCTGGGCAAAGATTTCTATGCCCGATTCTAGCACGTGGTTAGGGTCGCTAAGCCTAAGCTGCGCCTGCCCGCCGCCAAACAGCCGCCGGAACATATTGTGAAAATTCGTTTTTACCTTGTTGTAGTTTGTCATGAAACGTTCAGAGGCGATCGCGCGGGTCTCCGCCGCGATGCTCTCTAAATCGGTCCTCGCTTTCCGCAAATCGTCCATCTGATTCGTAAGAAAATCGTAGCGCTCTTTGGTTTCTTCGAATTCCTCCGGCGCACCGTAGTTTATGCCGCCAAGTTCCCGCGAGCTGCCTTTGGCCGCGTTCAGCCGTTCCCGCAGATCGGCGGGCGAACCTGTGATCGTGTAGATTCGCTCTTCAAATTCCAAGAGGTCACGGGAATGGGCATCGCGGAAATTTTCCTGTATGTTTTCGATGTCGCGTTCCGCTGTGGCAAGCTCAAGCTGGAGCCGCTCAAGCTGCTGATTCAGCCTGTTGACCGCCTCCATCCGTTTGTTGACCATGTCTTTTTTACCGGAAACATCCTTGTTACGCCGCTCTATGTCTTTTTGCAGCTTTTCAAGGCCGGCACCGAGCGCGGTCCCGCGCTTTTCTATCTCCGCGATGTCGCTTTCCGCGGAAGAAATGCGTTCTTCAAGGTCATCGCTCCGTTCCCGCGCAAGGAAAAGTTCATCCTGGATACTTTTCAACAGGGCTTCCTGCTCGGCAAGCTGGCGGCGGATAAGACGGGCGCGGGACTCGGCGGCCTCGGACTGCGCCTGCATCTGCGTCCGGCTTACCTGAAGGTCGTGCAGGGTCTGCCGGTACTCCGCGATCCTCTCGCCCAAGCCATCGTTGGCCTGCCGCAGGGCGGAAATATGTTCACGTTTGGCAGTCGCTCCGTCCTTGCAGGCGCGAATCTCGCTGTCCAGCGCCCGTTTTCTAGTGATGATGCCCTCCGGCGCGAGGAATTCGTCGATGAATGTGGGGACGCCCTTACAGTAGGCGGCGAATAGCGAGGAAACAAGCTCCGCCTCCTCGGACGCCTTACCAAGCGCGGCGGCAAGGCTTGCCGCCGCGCGTTTTACCTCCTCCCCGCCCGAAGTCCCGCGCCCGGCAGCGGCGGCTATATCGCCAAGCAAGGCCTTTTTCCCCTTAAGCAGCGCGTCAAGCCGCGAAAGCGCGTTTTCAAGCTCCGACTGGGTTTTCCTGCGTTCCGCCGCCGAGTACCCGGCCTCTTTAAGGCCCGCGTCAAGGGCCGCCACAATGTCGTCCGTGATCGTCTCAAGTTCCCGCTCGGACACGGCGCGTTTTTCCTCGAAACGTTTTATGGCCGCCTCGTCCGTCAGTATCGTTTCCTCGTTTTCGCCTATCCTTGATGACGAAATTTTGATGTTCTCTTCGAAGGAAGCGGCGTTTTCCTCAATACCCGCAATCTTTTTACGCAGATCGCGAACTATCCCGTCCTGCTCCTCCGCATCGTCCCGCAACTCCTCCGTCCGCGATATGCAGGAACGTTCCTTGTTCTCATTCTGATTTATCTGATTCCTGCATTCATACCGCTGTTCCGCGACAAGTTTTACCTCGTTGGCAAGCGCTTCCTTATCCTTGGCAAGCCCGAAAAGCGTCCTCTGCCCTTCCAGAAATTCCTGTTCAAGCGAGTTTACCTCGCCAAGAAAATCCTGTACCGATCTGTTGATCTCCTCCAGTTCCTGACGCAGCGCGTCCCGTTCCTTCGTCTTGAGTTTGAGGTTTTCGCCGCGCTCGTCACGCAAGTCGCGAAACTGCTTGAGACGCAGCAGCTGAATATCCCGCTCCATCCCAAAGATTTCGTCCCGCAACGCGCGAAAACGTATCGTTTTTTCCGCCTGAAGCTTCAAGGTATCGTAATTTCGCTTCACTTCTTTGAGCAGAGCCTCGACCTGCCGTATGTTTTCGTCATACCTTGCGATTTTTAGCTCGGCATCGCGGGTTTTTACCTTGAAACTTGTGATTCCCGCCGCTTCTTCAAACAGGTAACGCCGTTCTTCCGGCCTGGAGGACAGCGCCTGATCGATTTTTCCCTGTTCCATCACGGAATACGCCGCCTTCCCGACCCCGGTATCCCAAAAAAGCTCGCGTATTTCCTTTAGCCGCCTCTCCTGCGAGTTGATAGAGTACTCACTTTCACCGTTACGGTACAGGCGGCGCTTTATCTGCACCTCCGGCATGTCTATAGGCAGGATGCCGTCGTCGTTGGCAAGCGTAAGCGTAACCTCCGCCACGCCGAGCGCCTTACGCGACTCCGTGCCGTTAAAGATTACGTCCTCCATCTTTTCCGCCCTCAACGCACCCGACCTCTGTTCGCCGAGCACCCACTTTATCGCGTCAACCACATTCGACTTTCCGCAGCCGTTAGGCCCTAAAAGCGCGGTTATTCCGTCCGCAAACTCTATATGCGTCTTGTCCGCAAAGGACTTGAATCCAAAAATGTCCAGACTTTTAAGAAACAACAGGATCTCCTGAAAAACTTATCCGTACCACCAAATAGCTCGAATTCACTATAGCCTGCCTGGCGCTTTCACGCCAAGCCCGAATCGGCATTTTGCATTTAGGCGCGTCTTTTTTTAAACGTAACTGTAAAAACCGCCGTTTTGCGAAATACCGCGTACTTGAAATCTTTACTTTATCCGGCGATAATGAATGTTATAGGGAAGCGCCGAACGGCTCATCCGGGTGTTTGACGGTTGATAGAAGCGGCGTTGCTTTAAGGCCCGCCGTGCCTTCCCTACCGGGTTAAAGCAGGCGGAACTCTCAAACTTAACGCGCAAGTGTTGAGTCAAGGTCAGGCAAAACAGCTTAAACGTTGCTTCGTGTAATGAAACAGGCAAATACCCGTAGCGGCGGCAGCGCAAATGATGGACGTAAGGTGCCGGTTAAACCGGTTTTGCTCCGGGGGGGTCAGATATTTCGCTTTTAAACAAACTGCTGTACTATAACTTTACAAAAGAAGACCTTGCGAGCTGTCGTGACGAAATCCGGCAGCACAACATGACAGGCCTTTTGGTAGTCAGCCTCGTAAGCGGGGTGTTGATGCTGCTGCTTTCGTTCTATCCAAAATACCACAACGACAACCGCTTGTTTTATTATTTACCGGGCGTGGCGGAGATATGCGTGTTTGTTTTCTTGCTGTACACGTTCAAAAAAAAGCATATATCCGTATTCACCGAAAATATCAGCTTTGTCGTATTTTTCTGTTCTCTTTTATGTTTTTGTATGTACGCCTATATGGTGGATCGATCGCCGTTTGTCGTCCGTTTTTTGGTGATGTTCCTGAGTTTTCAGATAATCTTTGTGATGGGCTTAATCACCAGCATAGCGGTAAATACGATCATCGTACTGCTTTTTTTTACGGCAAACAAATACTCCTCCGGCATTTGGTGGGGCATTTTAACCAACAGCATATTCGATGTTTACAACATTATCCTTTCCGCGCTGATATGCATGACTCTTAACTGGTACACAACCCGCGTTATTGTAAGCGGGATTATATCCTATAACCACGATCAGCTTACCGGCCTCAACAACAGGCGCAGCTTTGAACAGTCCGTAAACTTTTATACCTCCGTCTGCCGCCATGTCCACCAAACCGTGTGCGTGGTTATGATGGATGTTGATTTTTTCAAACCTTACAATGACTTTTACGGCCATACAAAAGGCGACATTGTTCTGCAATCCATAGGCAGGGCGCTGAAAAAACTGTCGGAAGAAGACGGCCTCTACGTGGCGCGTGTAGGCGGCGAGGAATTTATTATTTTGTGGACCGAAAACCGCCTGCTGGAAGCGGAACGTGTCGTCCTTAAACTCCGCCAAAAAATCATCGATCTACAAATACCGCACGAAAAATCGCTCGTCGCCCCCTGCATTACGGCCAGTTTCGGCCTGTACTTTATGCGCGGCGGAAGCCTGGACAGCAGGGAAGAATTGTACAATCATGCGGATATAGCCCTGTACAAAGCGAAAGAAGCCGGCAGAAACTGCATCATGCTGCTCGATTCTTCCAACTACGTATGCCGTCTTGTGGAACTGCGTCAGGCCGATAAACTGGTACGGCGTTGAAATATCCTCCTTTCCGCCATTTTTTGATTAGCCTTGCCTTTGTCTTTACGGTCTGTATCCCGGCGGAACAAAAGGCCCAGCCAAATTTGCCTTCAAAAACCATTGTCATTATGAATCAGGCGGGAAAAGATGTCGGCCTCGACGTGGAACTTGCCGTTTCCGGCGAAGAACGGAGCATGGGGCTGATGTTCAGAAAAAAACTGGACGACGGCCGCGGTATGCTGTTCGTCTTTCAAAACGACCAAATACTTTCATTTTGGATGAAAAATACCTCTATCCCGTTGTCCATAGCGTTTATCAGACATGATGGCCGTATCATCGAAATTCACGATATGCGGCCGCAGAGCCTCGAGGGTATCAGATCGAGCCGTTCTGCCCGTTACGCCCTCGAAGTGCCGCAGGGTTGGTTTGAACGTTCAGGCATCTCCGTCGGCTGCATAGCCCGGCTTGGCGACGGCCCTTAAGCCCCCCCCCCCCCCGTCTGCCTCCCGCATTTTTTTAGCGATCGGTATACCGACCGTACCGCGGAGTCTTTGCCCTATTTTAAAACGAAAATTATCGCCAAAACAACCCTTTTACTGTTTTCGGCGGAAGTTATCCGGAAACTCCGGTTTTCAAACAAACCTAACAGGTCCGGACGGCGCGTCCAATTCTGACAGTATAGACCGCATACCATCGGCCAGATATTCCGTAGAAAACAACTTTAACCCGTTCATAATATTCCGCCTCTGGGTATTATAACGCCCACCCCCCCCCCCCCCTACATTCAATACAACTTTTCTGATGACCACGGCCATCTCATCAAGGTTATCACACAGATAACCAATATCACCCATCTTGTCGAACACATAATCAAAATACGGATTATGCAGGGCGATGACCGGTTTTAAATGGCCCAAAGCCTCAAGCAGGGCGCCGCTTGCGGTAAACAGGTAGGAATTTGAGGGATAAAAAAATACGCAGAAATCCATCATGCTGATATAGGCGTCCCATCTTTCGGGCAATAAACATCCGGGTTCTGTCAGGAATTTTATTTTACTCCCGTCCGGAATTTTTATGCCCCCGGCTTTACCTTCGCCGTCAACTATAGCCCTGGAATGCAGTTCAAAATTCTCAGGCATTTCCGCAAGTTTTTTTTCCAGAACAAGCATCATGGAAACATCCAGTCCGACATTTGCGCTGCTGATGGCGGCAAATTTCTCAGGCGGGGAGCTAGCTATATTTATCGGCGCCGTACCGTCGAAACATGGTAAACGGGGGAGATCAAGGGATTTAAACCTGAGTTTAGGCCGTATTTTGGCAATTTCACGGAGGATGCTTTCTCCAAAGACAATCTGGACATGGGCCTTAATTTCCCATTCCAGCGAACGCCAGAACCACCAGACCGGCTTAAGGGCAGGTATACGCTGGTTTATTTCTTTTTCTATGGAGTGAAAAAAGAATACAATCTTTTGCTTTCGTTGAAAGAGCTTTGCAAAAAGTACAATCTCCCATGTATAGCCCATGCAAACGATATATTCCGGTTTTTTCTTCCCGATTTTTCGCATCATAGCAGAGTCCCAAAACACCTCGGCCAGCCATTCCAGGCGGTTTACCGGGCTTTTTGGAAGATCGATGTTTATTTGTTCAAATTTTGCGCGAAAATGTTGTTTTACAAAATCACCGTGCGTCTTTTCCGTGTAAAACAGGAATCGGTATCCGGGGAAAATTTTGGAGAATATATCAATAATTGAAGCGGCAGAATCAATGTGTGTAATACCACTACAGCGGGGTTCAAAAAACACAATCGTTTTTGGCAACCGGCGCGGGCTCTTTATTTTTCCGCACCCCAACAGTTTATTCAAAAAGTATGACAAGCCGTGCATGAATGAAGCTCCCCGCCCTAACGCGCAAAATCAGTATAAAATCCTGAGAAAATCACCGCTTCCGCTTACCACGCGAACCGCTGTCGAAGCTGAGGATTCGCGGCAGCCGGGTAAAAACCTACGGGCGCAACCTGGCGGCAAACCTCTGTGCGCTAATATTAATTTACAGACGGTATTTTGTCAAGCGTCCGCGTTGCATCATCAAAAATGTTACCGAAAAGAGGCCGTGCCTCAAATTGAAAATGTTACCCAAATTATAATAAGGACGCTCGAAGGAGGGCGTCCGAATGGGGTTAAACATGAAAGAAAAACAGGCGGTAACACGGGAATATAAAACCCGTTATCAAAAGGCGGCGAAAAAAGAAAAGCGGACTTTGCTCGACGAATTCACCCGGCTCACCGGCTATCACCGGAAATCCGCTATTCGCCTCTTAAGCGCCATGCCCGTCAGGGAAGTCCTGGTCCCCGTGGACGGTAAGCCGTTAAAACTCACCCCGTAAAAAAAGCGGCCCGCGAACCGCAAAGGGAAACGGGTCTACACCGACGAGGGCATAGCCGCCCTGCGTCTTATCGGGACCTTCTTCTGGTATAAGTGCGCCGGAAACGAAGTTTCCGCAAAATCCTTGCCCCGCTTATGCGGCAGCAGACGGGCGCTATCGCCCCATGGCCGGCCTTTCACCTCACCGGGGAAACGGCGGAAAAACTGAAAAAGATAAGCCCCGCGACTATAGACCGGTATCTGAAACAAGGGAGAAGTTCTAAAATTATAGTATCAGGCGCGCGCTCCCCAAGAACCAGAGATTTATTACGAGGCCGACAGCGATGTTGCGCATCCGCCCCTTTTTCGAGAGCCGTATGCCTTTCCTAACCGACCGGGCGCGCCATGCCCTCAACGATGGACGTTTCCTTTCTGTCTTTCGCGTGATCCTCTTCGTTGCCGTCAGCGCCTCTGACGAAAAACGCTCGTAATACGCATGGCCGCCGTCCGTATAACCCCTCCCTATCTTAAGCGGCTCAAGCGATCCCGGCGGTTTGCCAAGATT